>JAYRVL010000123.1:0-5530 GCA_041918575.1 Anaerolineae bacterium
ATCGGCGGCCTGGTCGCGCTCTTTCTTCTGCTGGCGCTGCGCGCCTGGCGCCGCCGCGCGCCGACCGCTCTGCCCGCCGCCGATGTCGCGGCCGCGGCCGTGCCCTTTGCCATGACCCCTGTGGCCGACGGCGCGGCGGCGCCTTCTGCAGACACCGTGGAACCGACCAACGCCGCAGTCGCCATGCCCGCAGACGCCGATGTTCCGGCGCTGCCGCCGGCCGTCCTGGAAACTGCGCCACAGGTTTCACCTCCGGCCATTGTCGCAGATGAAACCGAGGCGGCGCCGGCCGCGGGCGCAACGCAGGTCGCAGAAATGACCGCCGCCGCGCCTGGCGCACCTGCCGCCGCCGTCGAACTTCTGCCCGCGGCGCAGACTGGGGAAGCGAAGCCGCCAGCGTCGGCTGTCAAACCCCTGCTGCGCCTGGCCCTGGGCCGTTTCGAACTCAGCCTGACCCGACGTGAGCTGGCGCTGGCGCAGGCAGACCAGGCGGCCGCGCCGACTGTGGACGAAGAGCCGGAGGCCGCGCCGCCCCTGCTGCACATCACCTGGCGTCGGTTGGTCGGCATCCTGCTGGCGTTGGCCCTCGCCTACCTGGCGCAGGCTTTCTTCGATGGCGACGGTCTGCGCAAACTTCTGGCCAACACCCTGGGCAACGCAATGCCATTAGGCTGGTTCGAGCCGAACCGCATGCGCATCGGCGCGGCGCTTTACCTGCTGGCGATGGGGCTTTTCGCCTGGCTGGCGCCCCCGGCGCGGACGCGACGCGACCCGCGGCCCGTTCGCGGCCGCCAATCGCACAGCCGGGTCGCTTTGTTCGTGCGTGATCTACTCCTCTTTTTGGCCCTGGGCAGCGCCGGTTTCAACCTGCAGCGTTTTGCCCAGCAAGGCGAAGATGGCAGCGTCCAGGCGATCTGGCTGCTCAGCATCCTGCTCTTCCTGATCTCGCAGGCGCCCTGGCCGGCCTGGCGGCCGGGCAGCATCCGCCGGCTTTTCCGGCCCGCGGCGGCCGCCTGGCTCAACCTGCTCATCCTGACCGTTATCCTGGCCGCGGCCTTCTGGCTGCGCGTCAATCGCCTGGAAACCATCCCCTACGATTTTCATGGCGACATGGCCTCCTACGGCATTCAAGGCCGTGAGATCATCCTGGGCAATCAGTGGCGTCTGTTTCAGGAGGGATGGGCCAACATCCCCATGATCGGCTACCTGCCCACCGCGGCCGCCATGGCCCTCTTCGGCAACAATCTCTTTGGCCTGAATATGAGCGCGGTCATCGCCGGCCTGCTCACCTTGCTCGCCTTCTACCTGCTCCTCTGGCGCTTGGGAGACAGCCATCGCTTGGCGCTGCTTGGCGTCGCCGTGACCGCCGTCAACGTACCGCACATTCATTTTTCACGGCTGGCCGCGTACATGGACCCCTGGCCGTTCAACCTGTTCGCCCTGTTCCTGCTGGTTGATGGCCTGCGGGCGCGGCGCCGCTTCTCCCTGGCCCTGGCCGGCGTCCTCCTCGGCTTTGGCCTGCAGATGTATTACTCCGGCCGCGTCATCTTCTTCATCATCGCCGGCTTCTTGCTCTTTGCCCTGCTCTTCCGCCGCGACTGGCTCAAGGGCAACTGGGGGGGCCTGATCCTCATGGCGCTCGGCGTGCTGGTCAGCCTGGGGCCAAGTCTCGTTTACTTTGCTCGCAACCAGGATGCGTTGGTCGAGCGCAGCCGGGCGGTGTTCCTCTTCTACCCGGCCGTCATGAATCATCTCATGAACAAGTACGGCGTGACCACCGTCTGGGAGGTTGTCCTGGAGCAAACGCGGCTCTCGCTGTTGATGTTCCATGTCAGCGCGGACTCCAGCACGCAGTTCGGCTACCGGCACCCCATGTTCAGCTCCGCTATCTCGCCGCTCATCGCCCTGGGCTTTGCATACGCGCTGCGCCGTTGGCGCACCCCCGGCGCTGCGCTGGCGCTCATCTTCTGGCTGCTCAACCTTGTCATCGGCAGCATCCTCACCGGCGACGCCCCCTTCTGGCCGCGACTGGTTGGCATGACATTTTCCGGCGCTTGGTTCGCCGCCCTCGCCCTCGATCGGTTGTTGGGGCATGAGGGCGTAGCCCTCGTACCCCAACGCTGGCGCCGCCCGTTGTTGGGGCATGAGGGCGCAGCCCTCGTGCCTCTACTCATGGTATTGGCCGTTGTGGGCTGGCAAGACTGGAATCTCTACCGCGAAACGGTCAAAATCGCCGCGCGGCCGCAAACTGTCATCGGCCGCTACCTGCGCGATTTGTCCACCGACATCGCGGCCTGCGACTTTGCCGATGAATACGCCTTGCAGGTGCGCGAGACCGCGTTCCTGGCCTGGCCGCGGCAGTTAGTTGACCTGCCCACCGAGGCGCCCATCGGTCTGATCGAGAACTGCCCAGGCCCGCCTTTCGTCTGGATCGTCTACCCCCACCAACCCACGCGACTCTCTGCCATCACCAGCCGCTGGCCCAACGGCGTGCTTGAAGAACACCGCACCCACACCGGCCAGGTGCTCTTCAGCAGCTACCTGGTGATGGGCGGCGAACCGACGCGCGGACTGCCGTCGCCGCCGGTGATCACGCCGGAAATCGGCGCGCCACCCGCCGTCGCCGGCTACCACGCCTTTTACCCGGATGGTTCACCCTTTGCGCCGGAAAAGACCTTCCTGGGCGATGAGACCGGCTCGGTGTGGCAGATCAACGCCGGCCGCGTCACCGTGACCGGGGGCCAACTGACGCTGCACACCGGCCCGCTGCCAGGTCACGACGCAGTGTTCGATTACGTGCGCCTGCTCAACGATGAGGGTCAGGAGATTCGCATCGAGGCCGAAGACCTGACATTCACCACGGGCGATTCCTACGCGGACAAAGAGGGCAATGACGGGCATTGGTGGCGCCAGGCCTTCAAGCCGTTCAGCGGCGGCTTTGGCCTGGTGGCGCAGAAAGGCGAAATGGCGCCGGTGCTCACCGTCGCCATCCCCGCGGCGGACGGCGAATACACTCTGCTCATCGGCTCGTTCAAGGGCGATTATGACAACGGCGTGTTCGGTCTTGGTCTCACGGTCGTCGAGCCATAGGACGCCGTTCACCTGGCTTTGACGCCGCAATACCCGTGTGCTATGATGGGACATCAGACGAACAGGAGAGACAGATCATCACCGTGAGCACAACACCCCACAGGCTATCGGTCATCATCCCGGTGTACAACGAGCGTAACACGATCGAAGAGATCGTGCGGCGCGTCCGTTCCGCGCCCCTCGATGGCATCGAGAAAGAGATCATCCTGATTGACGATGGCTCCACCGATGGCACGGCCGACATCTTGCGCCAGATGCAGGCCGAGCAGCCGCAGCGCGCGCACATCGTCTTTCATAATGTCAACCAGGGCAAGGGCGCGGCCATTCGCACCGGGCTGCACCACATCACCGGCGACCTGGTCGTCATCCAGGATGCAGACCTGGAGTACGACCCGCGCGAATACCAGGTGTTGATTCAACCCATCCTGGAAGGCAACGCCGACGTGGTCTACGGCTCCCGCTTCCTCGGCTCGCACCGCGTGTTCAACTTCCTGCACATGTTGGGCAACAAATTCTTGACCCTGATCACCAATCTGCTCTACAACACCATCCTGACCGACATGGAAACCTGCTACAAGATGTTCCGGTCGGCGGTGTTCAAGGGCATCGAACTGCGCGCCAATCGTTTCGACTTCGAGCCGGAGATCACCGCCAAAATTCTCAAACGCGGCTATCGCGTCTTCGAGGTGCCCATCTCCTACAACGGCCGCGACGCCGACGAAGGTAAAAAAATCAGCGCCTGGCGCGACGGCCTGCCGGCCCTGTGGGCTTTGATCAAATATCGTTTCATCGAGTAGGGGCACGAGGGCGGTAGCCCTCATGCCCCTACAGGAATTCCAAATGTGGTCGCTGAAGACATCTGGAATGGAGGCTTTAGCCGGTTATTGGGCGCACTTGAGAACCCTGTGGCAGACCGGCTGAAGCCTCGATTCCGGGTACATTTGGATTTGCTGATGCCCCAACAAACCCCAAAGAGTCCCAACAAGCCCCAACAAGCCCCAACAAGGAGATTGCGTTGGAATTTGCCGAACTAGACGATCCGATTGGCCGCGAAACCTTGCGCCGCATGGCCAGCGTGGACCGCTACAACCGCTGGATATACGATGAAATCGCGCCGTACGCGGGCCGCCGCCTGCTCGAAGTGGGCTGCGGCATCGGCAACATGACCGGCTATTTCCTGCACCTGGACGAGGTGATTGGCCTGGATCGCCTGCCCAGTTCGGTGCACTACGTGCGCGCCGAATTTGCCGACCGCCCCAATGTCCATATCTACGAGGGCGACATCACCACCCGTGACACCATTGCCCAATTGGCCCACCATCGCCTGGACACCGTCATGTGCCTCAACGTGCTGGAACACATCGAAGATCATCAGACCGCGCTGCGCCACATGGCCGAGCTGCTGACGCCCGGCGGCCGCCTGCTCCTCTTCGTTCCGGCCGGCGCGTACATGCATGGCACCCTGGACAGCGCGCTGGGGCATTTCCGCCGCTATGACCGCGGCCAACTGCGTAGCCTGGTGAGCGCGGCCGGCCTGGATATCCTGCGGCTGAGCTACCTGAACATCGCCGGCATTCCCGGTTGGTGGCTCAACAGCCGCGTCCTCAAGCGCGACATTCTGCCTCACGGTCAGCTCAAGCTGTTCAACCTGCTGGCGCCGCTCTTCATCGGCGCCGAGCGGCTGCTGCGCCGCGTGTGGGATGCGCCGCTCGGCCAATCGCTCCTCTGTATCGCCCAGAAACCGACGCGATGACTGCTCCCACCCGCGCAACTGCGCTGCGCAAACGCCTCGACGGCCCGCTCAAACTGGCGATCAGCCTGGCGCTGATGGCCCTGCTGCTGCGCGCGGTCCATTGGCGTGAGATTTTCGCCGTCCTGACCCACATCCACGCCGGTTGGTTTGCCCTGGGCCTGCTCTTCTTTCAACTCGGCGTGATCGTGCGCGCGGCCCGGTGGCAGATCCTGTTACGCGCCGGCGGCGTCCCCGCGCCCCTGGCGCTGCTGGTGCGCTGGTACTTCATCGGCAGCCTGTTCAACACGGTCCTGCCCACCGGCTTCGGCGGCGACGCAGTCAAGACCGTGGCCCTGGGCCGTTACGCCGGCCGGCCCGGCGTGGCGCTCGGCTCGGTCCTGCTCGATCGCTTCAGCGGCATGGCCATGCAGACGCCCATCGGCATCATGGCGCTGCTGCTGGCGCCCGGCGCGGCCAGCCCGGCCGTTGCCTGGCTCCTGGGCCTGTTGTTCGGCGCCTGCGCGCTGGTTGTGCTCCTGTTGGCGGGGGGCGACTGGGCGATGGCCTTGCAGCGCCGCTTCCCGGCCGTGGCGCGGGTCAAGGCCGGCCAAATCCTGCTCGACGCCATCCCCACCTATGGCCTGCGTCCTCTCCTGGCGTCGTTTGGCGTCTCGCTCATCTTCAACGCCCTGCTCATTGGCCTCAACA
>JAYRVL010000124.1:0-5445 GCA_041918575.1 Anaerolineae bacterium
GAGCAGGGCCGGCGCGAGCCGGTGCAGATGGCCGCGCCTGGCCAGGGCGATGCGCAGGAGCGCCAGCACGGCCAGGGCCAACAGGCCGGCGCCCAGGCGATGCGCCAGGTCGAGCCAGCCGCCGGGCGGGACGCGCAGCGCGAGGCGGCCATCACACAGCGGCCAGGTGGAACAGCCGAGGGCGGAGTCGGCGGCGCGACTCAGCCCACCCAACGTCAGCACTGCCCAGGCGCCGACCGCGGCCCACGGCGAGAATTGACGGAACCAGCGCATGTGGCCGGTTTCGGCCACGAGCATGCGAAGCGGCACGTGAAAACCCCCAATACAGAAACGATGAATGATGAACGTGAATTCAGGTTCCCGTTCGCCATTCATCGTTCATCTGCCATCATTGTACTACGCAGGGAACTTTGTGACAAGTAACACAAAGGCTGTCAAGCCGTGGGGGAGAAGCCCAGGAATTCCCAATGTACCCGGAATCGAGGCTTTAGCCGGTGTAGTTTGCGGCTTTGCTGGCCGAGAAACCGGCTGAAGCCTCCAATCCAGGTCCGATCAACGCTTACATTTGGAATTTCCGGCAGAAACCAGTCCGGTCTTTGTCTAGTCTGAGCCGGCCGCGGCGCCCGCGGCCGGGATGCCGCGGCTGACCGTGTGGCGACCATAGTCATACGGGCCGCCGCCCACGTGCGGTTGATGCGTTTCGTCCCAGTTGAAAATGGAGGGCGGCGACGACGTTTGCCATTCCAGGGTCTTGGCGTTCCAGGGGTTGTCGCCGACCACCTCGCCCTTGAACAGGCTGACCACGACGTTCCACATGAAGGGGAGAGTGGAGGTGGCCAGGAGGTAGGAGCCGATGGTGGCAATGAGGTTCATGGTGGTGAACTGGGGGTCGTAGTCGGCCACGCGGCGCGGCATTCCAAGCAGGCCGGAGACGTGCATAACCAGGAAGGTGGTGTGGAAGCCGATGAAGTGCGACCAGAAATGGAGCTTGCCCCAGGTCTCGTTGAGCTTGCGGCCGGTGAACTTGGGGAACCAATAGTAGATGCCGGCATAGATGGCCGTGACGCTGCCGCCGAAGAGGACGTAGTGCAGATGGGCCACCACGAAGTAGGTGTCGTGGACGTGGATGTCAACCGGAACGGAAGCCAGGACCACGCCGCTGATGCCGCCGATGACGAAGAGCGAAATGAAGCCCAGGGCGAAGAGCATGGCGCTGTCGAAGCGCAGCTTGCCCTGCCAGATGGTGCCAAGCCAGCCAAAGATCTTGACGCCGGTGGGGACGGCGATGATCATGGAGGTAATCATGAAGGGAACGGTCATCCAGGGATTCATGCCGCTGGTGAACATGTGGTGCGCCCAAACGGTGAAGCCCAGGAAGCAGATGGCCAGGCTGGAGAAGGCGATGGCCTTGTAGCCGAAGATGGGTTTGCGGCTGAAGACCGGCAGCACGTCGGAGACGATACCCATGGCCGGCAGCACCATGACGTAGACAGCCGGATGGGAATAGAACCAGAAGAGGTGCTGCCACATCAGGGGGTCGCCGCCCTGCGCGACGTTGAAGAAATTGGCATGGAAGATGCGCTCGACGGCCAGCAGGAACAGGGCGCCGGCGATGACCGGGGTGCCCAGAACCTGGATGATCGAGGTGGCGAGGATGCTCCAGGTGAAGAGGGGGAGGTCGAACCAGCCCATGCTTGGCGTGCGCAGGCGCGCGATGGTGGTCAGGAAGTTGACGCCGCCAAAGATGGAGGAGAAGCCGAGGATGATGATCGCAATGGCCCAGATCGTCTGGCCGTCGCCGCCCAGGAGGGAGAGGGGCGGGTAGGCGGTCCAGCCTGCTTCGGGTGCGCCGACCAGGAAGGATGAGCAAAGCAGCAGGCCGCCGATGACGATCAGCCAGAAGCTGACGGCGTTGAGCCGCGGAAAAGCCATATCATCCGCGCCGATCTGCAGCGGGACGATGTAGTTGGCAAAGCCGGCCAGCACCGGGATCACCCAGAGAAAGATCATGATGGTGGCGTGCATGGTGAACAGGCGGTTGTAGTCGGCGCCAGAGTAGAACTGGCCCGGCTGCGCCAGCTCGGTGCGTACCAGGAGCGCCAGGATGCCGCCAATCAAGAAGAAGAGAAACGTGACGACGATGTATTGGATGCCGATCACTTTGTGATCGGTGTTGAAGACAAAATAGTGCCACCATTTCCAGGCGCCGTGCATGACGACGCCTTCACGGTGAGCGGCATGACTGGCGCCATGCCCATGTTGATCAATCGCAGGTGCGTATGCCATTGTGATGATCTCCTCGCTTATTTCTGGTTCGACAGATAGGTGACCAGCGCGGCCAGTTCGGCCTCGGACAGCGACGCGCCAAAGGTCTGCGGCATGATGTTGGCCGGGCATGCGCCCGTCGGGCATTCTGGCGTCAGGTAGGCGCCCGGTTGGACGATGGATGTCTTGATGTATTCCTCAGCCGTCTGACCGGCCACACGGGTGGCCGCCACGTTGCCAATCTGGCTCAGCTCAGGTCCGATATTGCCAGCGCCGCCCGCGTCAGCCAGGGTATGGCAGGCGCCGCAGCCAGCTTGCTGGAAGATGCTACGGCCGTAGGCGATGGGGTCGTTCGTGTCAACAACCTTGCTCTGCTGCTCCTGCACCCACGCTTCGAAGTCGGCTTGCGATACCGCTTTGATCGTGCCGCGCATCTGCGCATGGCCCGCGCCGCACAGCTCAGCGCAGACAATGGCGTATTCGCCCACTTTGGATGCCGTGGCGCGCGTGTCGGTGACGCGGTCGGGCATGGCGTCGCGCTTGATGCGAAAATCGGGCACCCAGAAGGCGTGCAGCACATCCTTGGCTCGCAGCCGGTACTGCACCGGGCGTCCGACCGGAACTACCAACTCGTTCTGCACCGTGATGTCCTCCTCAGGATAGTAGAAGGTCCAGAAGAACTGTTGGCCTGTCACCTCGACCACCATGTCGGTGGTGGCAAAGGCGCGTTCTGCCACAAAAGTCTGATAGCTGAGGAAGCTAATGATGATGACGATAATGGCCGGCACCGTGGTCCAGATGACTTCCAGCGCGTTGTTGCCGTGAATGGGCGGGCCATCCTCGTTGTCGCCCGGTTTGCGGCGGAATTGCAGCACGGCATAGACCAGGCCGGCTTGCACAAGGAGAAAGATGACGGTGGCAATGCCCAGCATCAAATTGAAGAGCGAGTCCACCGCCACGGCCTGCTCAGACGCCTGCACCGGCATGAAGAGATTGAGCGAGGTGACGACGACGCCAGCGCCCAGGAAGAGCAGGGATGCCAGGACCACCAGCAGGCCCGAAAAACTGGGGCGCAGGCGGGCGTAGACGATGCCGATGACGAGACCAAAGACCATGTGGCCGGCAATGAAGCCGGGCTTGGCCGCAAAGGCCATGGCCGGCGCGAACATCGGCAGGAGCAGGTCGGCCAGGAAGAAGATGATCAGGCCATAAATGGCGCCTGCGGCAATCGGTGCGCCGGCCTGGCGAGGCAGGCGCAGCACGCCATGATAGAGCAAGGCAAAGGCCATGCCGAGGAGGGCCGAAAGGCCAAAGTGGAAAAGAGACCCGACCAGGGCGGCGCTGAAGTTGAACTGCGGGCCAACGACGCCAGGGCCGAGGATGGCGCTGGCGATCTGATTGAGCGGCGCCCATACGCCCATGGCGCCGCTGCGATCGAACAGACCGACCAGCATCGCCAGGAGGCCCATGGCCAGGCCGCCGCCCACGCCTGCCAGCGCGCCGGCGACCAGGTCGCGGCGCGTAAAGGGCGGCGTGCGCGTGTCTGAGGGGTCGGCTGGCGCGGTCACCGGCAGCGGCGTCTCATAAACTTCCACCAGAAGGACAGTCTGGCCGGTCGAATCGGTCACTGTGCGCCGGTTCCAACGAAAGACCGCTTCATCGAATCTTTCTGCGGCCATGTCACTGTCAACCTGGGCGGGCGTGGGCAATGTCCCCACCATGCGACCCACGATGCGCACGGCGTCCAGCTTCAACTGGGGGTAGAGGCTGCCCAGAACATGGCGCGCCCATTGATCCGGCAAGATGGGCGTTGGGCGAGCAAAATAGAAGTAGGCTGCGCGTAATCGGTAGTTCGTGCTCATTGAACTGCTGCTCCCAAAATTGTGAGGTTGTTCACGCAAGATGGATTGCACGGGTCGTGCGAACGATACGTCTGCATGAGCTTCGTATTCAGTTCCTAACTTCATTGGTACGTGCGATACATGCTAACATACGTGACGCACCTTGTCAAGAATAGCCGCAAGTGCGAATCGTAACAATCTGTACTTGAATGTTTGACAAATGGCGTCACACTGGTTATCATTAGCGCCCGGTCGTCGGTTGGATGACCTTTTCCTGTTGTTCACATTTGCCTGAATCATGATTCAACCTGGTGAGATGAAGGAGTCAAGCGCATGACCCAAGCCTCAACTGCGCCCGCCCAGGCGCCCGCCGAGCGTGGATTGCCGCTCAATACCCCAAAACTGGGGATGTGGATTTTTCTGTCGTCCGAAGTGATGTTCTTCAGCGCGCTGATTGCCACGTTCTTGATGTTTCGTCTGCGCGGCCCGGCCGACGCCAATCACATCCTGAATATCCCGCTGACTGCGCTCAACACCTTCGTGCTGCTCACCAGCAGCATGACGGTGGTGCTGGCGCTGGCCGCGGCGCAGCGCAGCGATCAGGCCAAACTGCGCCTGTGGCTGTTCGCTTCGCTGCTGTTCGGCGGCACGTTTCTGGGCATCCAGGTGATCGAGTATTTCAAGCTCTTCGAAGAAGGCCTGACGATCAGCAGCAGCATGTTCGGCACGATTTTCTTCACGCTGACCGGCTTGCACGGCACGCACGTTTTCATTGGGCTGCTGTGGCTGGTGGGAATTATCGTGCAGGCGTTGCGCGGCCGGTTCAACGCGGATTACAGCATGAGCCTGGAGATTTTCGGTCTCTACTGGCACTTCGTGGACATTGTCTGGATCATCCTGTTCGTAATCGTTTATCTGATCTGAAACTCATGTAGTAGGGGAAGGACTGAGACATGATGAAGGAGAACGCTTCGAATACGCCGTCCGTGGCGCATGAGACCCATGCGCAGCCCAACTATGTCGCTGTCTACATCGCTCTGGCGGTGCTGACTGTGATGGAGCTTGGCGTGGCTCTGCTGCCCATTCCCAAGGCGGGCCAGGTGATGGTTCTGCTCACCTTTGCCTTTTCCAAGCTGGCGCTGGTGGTCATGTACTACATGCACCTCAAATTCGACACCCGCGTCTACGCCATCGTGTTTTCCGTACCCATTTTCTTTGCGCTCCTCATCCTGGGCGGCCTGCTCATGTAGTGACCCAGCAAATCCAAATGTACCCGGAATCGAGGCTTCAGCCGGTCTGCCACAGGGTTCTCAAGTGCCCAATAACCGGCTAAAGCCTC
>JAYRVL010000125.1:0-3173 GCA_041918575.1 Anaerolineae bacterium
CTCAATCAATTGCTCCCACGCTTCGTAGGCCAGTCGCTCGACCGTGTCGACCAGGAAGACGACGCGACTATGGCGGCTGATCTCGCGCAGATCGTCTTCAAAGGCTCGAACGGCATTGAGTTGCGCATCGTTCATCCGATCCTGTAAGGCTCCCTGCGCCCACAGCCTGTCGACAGCCTCCTTGGCGATCTTGAACTTGCGGAAGGGGAGCTTGCCACCGTAGGGGGCAAGGCTTTCGCGCAGGGCGAGGACAAACTGATAGCGGTCATGCAGGCGAATGTCGACGACGTCGACGATGTTGGAAATGATGGGATCCGTCAGGGAGGCATCGAGGACGTTGGGGTCGCCGCTGGGCGGTCGAATGTGATCGCGCAGTTCTTCCAGCAGGCGGGTCTTGCCCATGCCGCCGCGCCCCTTCACTAGCACAATGTGGAACAACTTATCGTTTGGGCTGGGTTTCACAACGCTCAGGAGGTCGTCCCAGGCCTCTTGCTGGCCAATCATCTTGGTGCTGGAATAGGCCGACTTTAGGAATTCAGTGTCCAAAGATGTGTCAGTCATGGCTACTCACTTCCTTTGCGGGAGAGGCGACGCTCAGAGGTGCTCAACGAGGCGGAGGACCGCGGCCTCCAGTTCGAAGCGTGGTGAGTCGTGCACGTGGCTGATCACGCCGGCGCGGACCAGCTTGCCCAGTTCCAGTTTGTCATCATACTCGCGGAGTGTGAATTGGCGCGCGGGGAATTGACGGGCGCGGCTAATCAAGATGGTGACAAAGGCCTCGTCCAGGCCGGCCCTGGCCACGTAACTGACCAGGCAGGCGCGATAGTCCGCGGCGACGAGGGGAGCGGTGGGGTGCTGCAGTTGCCGCTCCAGCAGACAGAGGTTGACAAACGGGTTGGGCGTGAGTCTGTCTTGTAGCGCCATTACCAGAGCGCCGCGCGCCGCCGGGTCGAGCAGGGCGATGGCGTTGACCACATGCTCCGGAACCGCGACGGCCGCGCCGATGGCCAGGGGAGCGCCCAGGAGGGCCTGTATTTGTTGGCGCGGCTGTTCCTCTTTCAGTCCTTCCAGGAGCCGGACTTCGTCTTCCCAACGCAGCCGGGGCGCCGTCAGCGCGTTCTCATCGCGCCGGGCGAGGACGATGCGGCTCTGAGGGTCGACAATGCCATCGGGAAACAGAAAGGGGATGAACACTTGCTGCTGGACCCATTCGCGGCGATTGTCATCCACTTCATCATAGCCGTCAACAAGCAGGACCGCCGACAGGCCATATTGCGATTGAGCCGCGGCGGTGATGATGAAGTCCTGAACACTCTGAGCCGCCCGGTGCGCGTCTTCCGCCTGCAGGTAGCGCGCCCACATTGCCGCGTTCTCACTCCAGAAACGCTCAGCCTCAAGGTCGCCCGGTAGGTCTAGCCACAGCATGGATTCATCTTCGGCCAGGAGTTGCTGGCGCAGGCGACGCAAGAAGATTGTTTTGCCGACGCCGGGTGGCCCGACGATGGAGCGCATGCGTGTCGGCGACGACGCCTTGGACTTCACCCAGGCGGCAAAACCATCGATGGCAACATTGCGCTCGAGGTATGGATCGGCCGCTAGCGGTGTACCCGTCTGATCCGCCTTCATCGCGCCCCTCCCTTTACTTCTAACACGGCACGCTTTACGTCAGCTTCATCCATCGTCTGTTCATAATAGGCTTTTTCCCCGGCCGCGGCCACCCACAACCGACTCAGGAGTTGTGGGCTGTATTCCTCCTTGCCGTCCTCATATCGGCAGGCATCCAGAAACTGCCCCAGGGCAGACGCATTGACAAAGTGCATAAAAGCCCGGTTCAGTGACGTAAGCGGTGGATCAAACCCGATTTGCTTCTCATACGCTCGGCAACGATGGTCGATGAGTTTTTCCAGGTTGTCGCGTGTCCAGACCAGCGGCCGTTTTTCGAAGCTGTCGGGCAGAACGCGCGTCGCCTGGGGCACAAAGAGGAGAAAATGCGCCCCGGCCGCATGCCAGGTCTCGATCTGGGGCCACAACTGTCCTAGACCATCGTTGCCGTCGCCGGGCGCATCATAGATGAACAGGAGACGGGGCAGGCCCAAGACTTGCCGGAACTCGCCGATCGACTGCGCCACCTCTTCCCATGGGGCGCGAGAAGAAGCGACGGACTGGGGGCCGGTCGAGGCGTGCTCCTGCAGGGCGCGCTTGAGACGCTGCAAGGGCAGGGATATCTTCCTGGCGTTGGCATCCTCCTGGGTTGTGTCCGGCTGGAGTAGCGCCCCTTTCTGGGCCTCTTCTAGCAGGAAGAGCGTGCGGCTATAGCTGAGCGTGCTGAGCAAAAGCCCGGCCAGGAGGCGGCGTTGGCCGGTGGTCAACAGGTCGAGGCAGGCCGGATGCTGGCAGATCTGCTTGAACATAGCCTCCAGCGCCAGCCGGGCGACATGATCCGGCTGCAATTGCTCTTTGAGCGGCACAGGCTGGAGATCGAGAGGAAACAGGTCGCGGCGGCGTCCAATGGCCAGGGCCAGAGCGGTGCGTCCGCTGCCTGGCTTGCCGATGAAGATGACACTATAGCGAATGTAACGCAATTGCTGGTTCCAACTGCTCTGACTCATGAACGCGCCGTCGTTGCCGGTCTGGAACAAGAAACCCGTTTCGTCGCCATATTCGGCGCGCTGGTTCTGGAAGGGGCCGGCCACAATTTTCGGCGGCCTAACAACAAGCGATGTGTCGCCGGAGCTTGAAGGGGAACTGCGCGTCAGCTTCACCAGGGCAGCATCCAGCTTGTCTTGCAGATTCTTGTCGTTGAGCACGAGGGGATTGTTGAGTAATTCGTCGGCGGCCTGCTTCAGCGCGCTGGCCTTCGCCTGAACCTGGGGTGGGATGTCGCCGCCGGCGTGGGCGGCCGTCAGGTTGTCTAGCTCTCTATCAGCGTTCAAGAAGGCCGCGGCCAGTTCTTCCGGCCGGCGCCGGCCGGCGCTGAGGGCGTCCATGAAATCAGGTGTCTGAGCGGCGGCCGGTTGCTGGGTGGCTTTTGGCGCCGATTTGTCCTGTTGCTGTTCCGGCGCTGTCTCCAGCCTGGTCAGCGCGAGTAGCTTTTGGCCCAGATCAGTGACGTCTTTTGCCTGCTGGGCGTGGACGTGGCGCACCATCTCCTTCAGTCTCTCCTCGGCCGCGTC
>JAYRVL010000126.1:0-1621 GCA_041918575.1 Anaerolineae bacterium
GCCGCCTGTTCCTCGCGCAACTGCGCCAGCAGCGCGCCGATTTGCGGCCCGGGTGATAGTCCTAGTTCGGCCATGATCTCCCGGCCGTCGAGTAGCAGTGTCGGCCGCACCTGTTCGGCGTGCTGCTCGAAGAAGGCGGTCAGGAGGGTCGCGACCAGGCGGCGGCGCGCCTGCCAGCGTTCGGGAATCAACTCAAGGCCCCAGGCGCCGAGGTGATCGGCCAGCGAAAAGAGCGCCGCTTCCACCCCCACCGGATGGGCGCCGGCAAAGAAGCGGTACACCTGGCGGCGGTCCGGCTGGCCGGCGATCAGACCGGCCAGCGCGCCGGCGCGGCGGTGCTCGGTGCAGGTGCGGGCAACCAGGCGCACCGCCTCTGCGCTGAAAGCCAGGCGCTGCAGCAGCGATGTGGCCAGGCGGCCGCTCAGCGCCTCATGGCCGTCGAAGGTGACGGCGCCGACGGCGTCCACCTGGCGCGTGGCCGGCTTGCCGATGTCGTGCAGCAGGGCCGACCACACGAGCAGGCCGGCGCGGCTGTGCCCTTGATCCACGGTTTGCGCCAGGTAAGCGCCCAGGGCGCGCGCGAAAGGGAACAGTAGTTCAGCAATCTGCGCTTCTGGCGATAAAGATAACACCGGCGGCCCCCCGGCCCCCCAATCTTGGGGGGAAAAGCATTCGGCTCCCCCAGGATTGGGGGGCAGGGGGGCACTCCGGGCGCTATCGAGACCATTCTCATTGCCTGGCTGAGCAGTTACCGATAAAGGCGAATCCGCCAACTCGGACCAACGCAGGATGGTCTGCATCCAGCGCGCCGTCTCCAGCGAGTGATCGAAAACATCCAGCCGGTGCGGCCCGGCCTGGGTCACCCCTTGCAGGGCCTTGATTTCGGGTAGCACGATCGCCAGCGCGCCGATATCGTCCAACTGGCGCGCCGCCAGATCAACCCTTGAATACACGAAAGAGCGATTCAACTCGTCACGAATGCGCTCGGCGGCCACCTGATCGAGACCGTTCACATGGCTGCGCGCCAACGTCAAGCTAGGTGCATCCCAGGTCAGATCGAAGGCCAGCGCCTGACGCACCCCGCGCAGAATGCGCAAAGGATCATCCCGAAATGATCGTTCACTGGCTACACGAAGAATTCGCTTCGAGAGGTCGCCCAGGCCGCCGGTGACGTCAATCACGCCGGCGTCGAGGTTCTGGATGTCGAGGGCCAGGGCGTTGAGGGTGAAATCGCGCAGGCGCAGATCGTCCGCCAGGGTGGGGCCGCGCAAGAGCGCCACATCCACGAAGGTCTGACTGCCGTCCGGCTCGGTGAGCACCGCGCGGCCCACGTCGCGCGCGACGTCGAGCGGAAAAAAGGCAGCGCCCAGCGCGTCTGCCAGGCGCTTGGCCAGGCGCAGGCCGCCGCTGGGCACTGCCAGATCGAGATCATGGGCAGGCCGGCGCAGGAGCAGGTCGCGCACCGTGCCGCCGACCAGCCAACCCTCGACATGCTGCGCTTGCAGCCAGGCGATGGCCTGCTGAGCCACAAGGCTGAAAGAGACGCTGAAATCAATAGTTTCCAACATGATTCGCCCCAAGAACTCAGACAAGCCGATTTAGACAGGATGAACAGGATGAA
>JAYRVL010000127.1:0-7503 GCA_041918575.1 Anaerolineae bacterium
GGACGTCCAGGGAGGACGTCCAGGGAGGACGTCCAGGGAGGACGTCCAGGGAGGACGTCCAGGGAGGACGTCCAGGGAGGACGTCCAGGGAGGACGTCCAGGGAGGACGTCCAGGGAGGACATCATGCAAGCTCGCGATGTGATGACAACCAACGTCGTTATCGTGCAGGCAAACACCCCCATCGCCGATATCGCACGCATCCTGCGCACCCTCGGCATCAGCGGCGTTCCGGTCTTCGATGGAGACACGCTGGTAGGCATTGTCAAAGAAGTTGATCTGATCGCCCGTCATGCGCGGCCGCACTACCCGCGTTACCTACCCCTGCTCGACGCCCAAATCCCACTGGGCGGTCAACGTGAGTATCAGGAGATTGTACGCCGTATCCTGGGTACCACCGCGCGCGACATCATGTCAGCTCCGGTCAAAACCTGCCACCCCGACACGGACCTGGAAGAAGTCGCCACCCTGATGGTAGAAAAAAACGCCAACCCAATCCCGGTGATGGATCATGGCCGCTTGGTTGGCATCATCAGCCACACGGACCTGATGCGCGCCTTCGACGACCTGGACGCTTGATTCTCATCCACCGGTAAGCGCCAACCGCTGCACGCGCACTCCACCTGCGGCCGCGTGCTGCAAGGTTACAACGGCATCGCCTGTCAGGGCCAACGAAATCGTCATGGTTTGCCAGGTAGAGGCAAGGAGCGCCTGGCCGAGAAGGTTCCCGTCCGGCCCGCTCACCCGCAGAATGGCGCCTTCCGGCCCGCTGACGCTGATGTGCAGCGCGGCGACGCTGGCGCCCTGAATGAGGTGTAGAGTCGCAGCAGACGCCACTTCGCGCCACACCTGATCGCCTTCCGACATACGCTCGCCCCAGCCCTCGCCCAAGACCAGGAACGGCTCCGGCTCTTGCGGCCGCGTCACCTGGTAGACGCGCAGCCGCTCATCTTCGAACACCGGCGCATCGTGGGCAAAAATCGCCTCAGCCATCGCCGCCGTCGGCGTTCGCTCGCGTTCGCCCGGCATCTTGAAAAAATCAAGCACCACGAAATCTACATCGAGCCAACTGAGCACGCTGGGGCCAACCTGCGTCAGGTCAACATCCAGCACATCAGGCCCCAGGGCGCGCAGGCCCTGCAGAACGGGCGCGCGCGTGGTCAGTGTGCGCGGGTCGTCGCGGCTGATGTAGCCCACGGTCAACGGCCGGCCATGCACGGTTTGGTAGAGGAGGTAACCGGGGCGGTCCCAGTTCATGGGCAAATTGAGCACCGCGCCGCGGCCGGGCGTTTGCGCCAGGGTCTGATACCAGGTTGGGGTGTCGGGCGGCGAAACGGGATAAGGCGCGGGCCAGAATTCGAAGAGGATGAGCGCAGCCAGGGCCGGCCCCAACCAGCGCCGGCCGGCCGGGAAACGCGCCAGGAGCGCCGCAGCCCCGCGGCCGGCGAGCAGCCCCAGCGCCAGCATCACCATCACGTCGAAGCGGCTGACGCTGCGCGCAATGCGCATGAACGGCACATGATCGTACAGCCAGGCATGCGGCAGCGGCAATGACCTGCCGCCCGGCAGCAGGTCGCTGCGGCCGGCAATGTGCAGCTCCGGGCCCAGGGCCAGGACCGCAAAAACAAGGGCAACGAGCAGCCAGAAGCGGGTTCGCCGTCCGTACAACCAGACGCCAACGGCGGCCAGCACGAGCGGCGCGAAGCCGGCAAAGATGGTGTATTCGCTGAAGCTGCTGGTGAAAGTGCGGTCGGCCCAGGCGCGCACGGCCGGTCCCCACAGTGGGTGAAAACCCTGTGGAACGAAGAAGCCCAACAGATCGGCCGACAGGCGCAGCGCTTCGGTGCGCTGCGGCGCCATGAAGCTGGCGGTAGCCGCTTCACGCACCATGGGCAGCCAGAGAGGGACGAGAAACAGCGCGCAAAGCAGACCGGCCGTCAACGGCACGGCGAGCAAGCGCAGGTGGGTCACAAGCGCCGGGCGGGTTGGCCGGGCGTCGGTTGCCAGCGCGAACCAAGCAGCGGGCAGCGCCAGGGCGGTGAAGAACAGACAGAAGAGGACGTAATACCAATCGCACAAGCCAACCAGGATCAGGAAGAGCCCGGGCTTGAGCAGGTCTGACCAGGCGAGCGCGCCGCGTCGGCCGCGCTGCAGACCGCGCAGCAAATAGAGCGCATAGAAGGGGATCCATTGCAGGGCGATCAACTGCATGTGGCCGAGCAGGTGGGCCAGGTGATAGGGCGCGAAGGTGAAGATCAACCCGGCGATGAAGGCGGGCCAGAAGCGGCGCGGTTTGTCGGCCCGGGGAGCCGGATCAGGCGCAAGGGTTGCCAGGGCCAGCAGGTAAGCGCCCAGGCCGCCGGCGGCGAAGGCGAGCAGGACGGCGCCGTTGTAGGCCAGGAACAGGTTGCCGGCCAGTTGCAGCGGTAGGGTGACGATGCCGTTGAGCGGGTTGAGGGTGTGGAAATAGAGACCGACGCCGGTGGGATGGTAGAGAAGGTCGGTTATGAGCGGGTCGCGCGGGGATTCGATCAGGCTCTGCCGCAGCCACCAGAAATTCCAATAGTTCTGCCAGCCATCGAAACTGTCGCCGGGGATGGCGGAATCGAGGTGCAGCGCCAGGGGAAAGGTCAGCGCCAGGGTCAAGAAGAGGTAGAGCAGAAAAACCAGGCCAGCGGGCGGCAGTCGGCCCCTTGCCGCGGTCATGCCCGTCAAACGGCCAACCTCTGCTGCACCTGCGCCAGGGCCTGACCGCGCAGGTGGGTTGCTTCGGTCAGCAGTTGATCCACCTGGGCGGCGGCGGCCGCGCGAAAATCGGCGTCCTGCAGGGCGGTGAGGTTGATGCGCACATTGAGCGCCGCGCCCTGGGCGGCCGCTTCGGCCAGCAGTGCGCCAACGCCGCCATCGGTGATGGCGTTGGGATTGCCGCTCTCCGTGACGATGACCAGCAGGCGCAGCAGGTCCACGGCCGCGGTCAAGGTTTGCAGCGGCACGGCAATCGCGCTGCGGTAGGCGGTCTGGATCGCGGCGTTGCGCGCCGCTTTCTGCTCTGCGGTTTCTTTGGGCAGGCGAAAGGCCGCCATCACCGCCTCGAACGCGGCCGCGTCCGCGTCTACCAGGGCCAACAGCGCGCTGCGCTGCGCATCAGCCTGGGCTGTGATGGCGCGCATGGCGGCGTCCACCGCGGCGAACTTGGGACGCCCGGCGGTCAAACGGCCGACCATGCCGGTCAGGCTGGCGGCCAACGCGCCGGCCAGGGCGGCCGCGCTGCCGCCTCCCGGCGCCGCGTTGGCCGCGGCCAGATGTTCTGCAAACTGCACTACGCTCTCGTCAATCAACAGCGTTGTCGCTGATTCACCCATTTCAATCTACCTCTCTCGTTCACTTAAGGCTGTTGAAAGCTCGATCTGACGCTTGTAACGGACGCCTGAGACGCCGGTTGCTGAAACTACAGCGCCATTGATTACCTTCGTCCCGCGGGGCTTGGAACGAACTGCGTTGGCGTCATAGTAATAGTTGGGTTGCTTCACAATGGCCCATGGTTCGCCTCATTCTCGAAATCATCAGCGGTGTCACTCTGCCGCCGAGAATGCTTGCATGGCAAATCGTCCAGGGAACACCCCATATTTCGCCAGGCGCTGGACTGTGCGTGGCGTTGTCACGACCGCGAGTATACCGTCAGCCCTGGAACTTGTCAAAGGTCAGTCCAGTCTGGTCGGTTCTATAGGGTTGGGATGGCAAGCAGGTTCATTGGTGGATGAAGAGCGGAATCGAGACACGAAAGCCGTCGGCCGAGATGAGCAGGGCGTCTACGGGGCCGGCCAGGCGATTGGAAGGAGAGATGAGCAGACGATACCAGTAGCGCACATTGCCCTGCACGGTGTCGTCGGTGATGGTATAGAAGCCATCGCCGTGTGCGGTCACCGTTGCCACGGTCTGGTAAGCGCCGCGCAGTTGATCGGCCCGCTGCACCTGGTACAGTTCATTGCCTGATTCACCCTGGGCTGTCCAGGTGACCACGATGGCGCTGACCGGCTGCGGAGCCGCGGCCATGTCGCTGATGGAAGGCCCGCTGCTGGAGACGAAGCCAAAATCTACATCCTCAACCCATTGACCGGACGCCACAGTCACGTAAGTGGGATTCTGCGAGGTGGGGATGACCGCGGTCTGAGGTACAGTCTTGATGGTGTAGATTCCACCGGCCAGCGCGGTCAAGGCGAACTGATAGCTTCCATTGTTATCGGTGGTGGTGGTGCTCACCATCTGCCCGAACTGATCTTTCAGGATCACGAGCGTGCCCGGCAGGCCAAAGACCTCATGGCTGTCGTGCAGGCCGTTCTGATTGGCATCGTAGAAAGCGCTGCCCTGCAGCAAGGTCACCGCGGGTGTGGGCGTATGGGTGGGCGTTGCTGTTGGTGTAGCCGTGGGCGGCAGGGAGGTGGGAGTGGCGGTCGGCGTGGCCGTGGGCGGCAGCGAGGTGGGAGTGGCGGTCGGCGTGGCCGTGGGCGGCAGCGAGGTGGGAGTGGCGGTCGGCTCGTCGCCGGCATCGAGCCAGATCTCATCCTGATTGTCCAGCGTGTTGCCGTAAGCATCGCGCAGGCGCACATGAACACTGTGCGGGCCGCTGCCGGCCTCCAATGTCCACGTGAGGGTGGACTGGTGCGCCTGCCAACCGGCGCCAGCAAAATCTGCGCGGTTGGATACCATCATTTGGGCGGCCCATTCAGCGCCGTAAATATAGAGCTGCACCGTGCGATCTTCGGTCGTTGGCGCCTCGGCGTCAATGATGACCGGATACACATCGAAACGTGCGCCGAAATTCTGCACCCAATAATGGTAATATGGCCCGCCGACCGCGCCGCCCGGCAGCGCCACGTTGGGCTGATCATCGGCCTGAAAAACATAGCCGATGCCGATCTCGCGCAGGTCAGCGTGCAGAATGATCGCCCGGTGCGCCGGGCTGGCCATCCAGGCCGCCGTCACGGCCTCGGCGCCTGGGTAACCGGCCGCGATGTTCTCAGCCGCAATCGCCCAGTTGAAATAGCCGGCGGCGGCAATGCGATCACCCAGACGGCTGCCGTCGGAGCCGGTGTGGCTGAAGTAGTTGTTCTCCGCCATATCGGCGGCGTGCCCCGTGGCAGAGGCGTCAAGCTCGGATACGCGCTTGAGAGGCGCCAGGCCGTTGGCTTGGCGCTGCTGGTTGGTGAGATAGACCACATCATCCACAGCGGTGCGCGGCGCGGCCTGCCCCTGTGCTGCAACCTCGTGAACCACGGGCGTTTCGGCGAAGGCGGACAGGACGCTGGCAAACAACAAGACCGTTGCCATAACGACCCACCAACTTCGCTGCTTCCCACGGCTGTGATTGATTTCGGTGCGCATGCAGACCACCTCGCCAGTCCTTTATCTGGTGGTAGTCTAACTGCGCGCCCGCCCTTTCTCAATGGGAAGTAGGTCACAAGGCGCCCAAGAATGGTTGCAACCGTTGGGTCAGCCCAGCAGGGAATGGCTGTCCAGGTCAGATGGCGCCGGCACATCGAGCAAGTGCAGGATGGTTGGCATCACCGCGCGGATGTCGAGCAGATCGGATGGCAGGGTTTGCCCGCTGATGTAGAGCATGGCGTCGTCGTAGGTGTGCATGCCGACCATCATCTTGTCCTTGTAGGTGAGCGAGTCCTTGACCAGCGCGCCCTTTGGGTCGTAACCGTTGGCGGGCGCGAGGATGATATCGGCCGCGCGGTCAAGATAAGGTCCGCGGTAGATTTCCTCACGCCGGTACGCCTTGAGGATCAGGCGCTCGCCGCTGGCGGGATCGGTCAGCGCCTCCGCGCCTTGAATCAACTCATCGCGCAGACGCTCATATTCGGCGCCAGGCGCCACACGCCCCTCTTTCTCGCGACCCTTCAGATTGATGAAGATGCGCCCCGGGTCCAGGCTGTAGGCCAGCGATGCCGGCGCCAGCGCGGTCAGATCAGGGCCTTTGATCTGCTCGGCCGGCTTGCTCAGCTTCAGGTATCCCGCCTGCGCCAGCCAGTAATTGTAAAAGACCTCTTGCTTGATCGAGCAAAAGCCATGATCCGACATCAGGATCAGGGTGGTGTCCGCGTCCAGTTTGGCGCGCACCTGACCGATGGCCTGGTCAATGCGGCGATAAACATCGAAGAAAGCCGGCGCCCAGACCGGATCGTTCTGCTCCATTGGCTCGAAGTAGAAATGATGCAGGCGGTCGGTCTCCATGATTACCATCATGAAGTAGTCCCAGTCCTCGTTTTCCAACAGATAGAACATGGCGCGCACGCGCTTTTCCAACGCGTCGAGGATGTCCGCCATGCCTTCTGGCCGGCTGGCGCGAGCTTTCCAGGGATCGGTATCTACCCGGTATTCCAATCGCTGCAAGGTGGGCAGCAGCGATTCGGGGTAGACGGTCTTCTCCAGACTGGGGCTGAGGAAGCAGCCCACCAGGACCCCGTTGACCGGCTTGGGTGGAAAGGTGACAGGGACGTTGACCACCACCACGCGCTTGCCCGCCCGGCTAAGGTAGTCCCACAGCGTGGGCGAAAGCATGTTGCGCGCGGTGGGGATGTAGGTCTTGAGCGTAGCCGGGTCGCGATCCACAAAACCGAAGATGCCATGTTTGGCCGGATTCTGCCCGGTCATGAAACTCGACCAGGCGACCGAACTGACCCAGGGGTAGATCGAGTGCATGGGACGCAGAGAGCCGGCAGTCGCCAGGCTGGCGATGTTGGGTGTGATACCCTCGCGCATCATGCGCTGCAAGAGGGAAAAGGGGACGCCGTCCAGCCCGATGAAGCAGACGCGCTTGCGCGCCGGTCTGGACGGCGGTTTGAGGTCTTTGCCTCGCAGGCGATTCAGAAAACTCATTCAATCGCTCCGAATTCTGAGCATGATCCATTATTCGGCGGTTTAGAGATACCCCAGCGCTTCCAGGTGCGCGGAGACGGCCTTTTCTTCATCGGCCGAATAGCCGTCCGCCTGGGGCAGCGGCGGAATCAACCCTCGCGCCTCCAGGTAGCCGATGATGGCGTCGAAGCTCTCGGCGATGGTTTCTGTGCTGCTGTTGACGTGAATTTCGGGATGCAAGGGCGGTTCGTAGGGGTCAGAAACGCCGGTAAACTCTTTGATCTCGCCGGCCAGGGCCTTCTTGTAAAGCCCCTTGACGTCGCGCTGCACCAGGGTGTCGAGGGTGGCTTCGACGAAGACTTCGACGAACCGATCCGAACCGATCAACGCTCGATTTTCGTCGCGCACCGCGCGGTAGGGGCTGATGGCCGAAGCGATGGCGATCACGTCATTGCGTGAAAGCAAATCACAAACGAAACCGATGCGCCGAATGTTGGTATCGCGGTCTTCCTTGCTAAAGCCCAGGCCCTTACTCAGGTTGGTGCGCACCACGTCGCCGTCGAGCTTCTCGACCTTGAGACCGCGACGGGCCTTTAGTTCGTCATAGATCTTGTCGGCCAGGGTCGTTTTGCCCGCGCCAGAAA
>JAYRVL010000128.1:0-5063 GCA_041918575.1 Anaerolineae bacterium
GCGGCCGGCCACCACCAGCCGGCAGTGACCGAAGGGCAGGCGCAGCGGTTCGTACACGTCGCGGCCGCTCTCGGCCAGCACATCTTCGCCGACTACGCCCAGGTCGGCCACGCCATACTCGACATAAATCGGAACATCGCCTGGCTTGGCCAGCAGGTAGCTGACGCGGCCGGCCGCGCCTGGAATGACCAGGCGCCGGGCCGCATCATCGTCACTCGGATCGTCCGGGTCGCGGCCAAAGCCGATGACTGCCAGCAGGGCCAGGGCCTGCTGCTGCATACGGCCTTTGGGCAGGGCAATGACCAATGGCTGGTCGGCGAAGGCCGATTTGGGCCGGTCGAAACCCTGGCTGCCGTTGCTTGCGCGGCTGTTCATCACAACACCTCCGGCGGCGCGGCGAGGAAATCGGCGAGCGCCCAGGTGCGCACGCCCGCGGCGGTCAGCAGGTCAACGCCCTGTGCGTGCAACCAAAGCAGCCGCGCAATACCGCGCTGCTGCGCCAGGTCGGCCAGCGCCTCTTTGCTGCGGCCGAGCAGGTCCACCTCGACGACCTGGCCGGCCCTGCGCCGACCCGCGATCCAGGCCCGCAGCGCGGTGACAGCGGCCGCGGGCGCCGCGCCGATCAGCCAGTGGGGCGCCAGGGAGTGGGCGGGCGCCTGCTGCTGGCGGGCAAGGCGCAGGATGCCATCAACCATGAGCGCACAGCCGACCGCGGGCAGGGCCGGGCCGAAGTGCCCGACCAGGTTGTCGTAGCGGCCGCCGCTGCAAATGGCCGCGCCGCTGCCGGGCGCAAAGCCCTCGAAGGTGATGCCGGTGTAGTAGGCCATGCCGCGAATCTCGCCCAGGTCCAGGCTGATGCAGGGCGCCAATCCGGCCGCGGCCAGCCCTGTGTAGACGGCCTGCAAATGCTGAACCGCAGCGGCCATGTCCGGGGTCAGGCAAATCTCCAGGGCCTGAGCGCAGACCTCAACGCCGCCGGCCAGCCGCGGCAGGGTTTGCAGGGCGCGGCGGCCGGGCAGGGTCAGCGGCAGGGTGGGCAGGAGCGCCGCCAGGTCGCCCTGGCGCTTGCGGTCAATGGCCTCGCTGAGCTTTTGGCCGACCTCTGGCGTCAACTGGAGCGCGGCGAGCAGGCTGTGATAGAACCCAATGTGGCCGATCGTCAGTTGGAAGTCGGTCAGGCCGGCGGCGGCTAGCGCGGCGATGGTCAGGCTGAGGACTTCGACATCGGCCGCGACGGAGCTGGCGCCGATCAACTCGCAGCCGGCCTGGCAAAACTCGCGGCGGCGGCCGGCCTGCGGATCTTCGTAGCGAAAGACATTGCCGATGTAGAACAGGCGCAGCGGCAGCGGCTCCGCGTACAGTTTGGCGCCCACCGCGCGCGCCGTGGGGATAGTCAGATCGGGGCGCAGGGCCAGGGTCTGTCCGTCGCGGTCTACGAAGCGGATCATCCTGTTCGCCAACTGGCTGCCGGCCGGCCCGGCCACCACCTCGGCGTATTCGAGGGTGGGGGGAATGATCTCACTGTAGGCCCAGCCGGCGAAGGTCTGGCGCAGCCGCGTTTCCAGGGCGCGCTGCTGCGCAGCCTCTTCGAGGAAAAGATCGCCGACTCCGTAGGGTATCTGGCCTGGTATCAAAACAGCCTCGCTTCCACAAAAATAAAAAAGACTAGTTCAGCGAACTAGTCTTGAGGACAGGCGTCAGCGGGCACAGTTAGGGCTGAACCTGTCCTGGTTTGTGATGATGATGATCGCCGCCGCTAAAGGCGCCGATACGTTCGACCGCTTTCTGCAAAGTCATCATGACCGGCAGTTTAGCATAGGCCCAGGCAAAAGTCAAAGCTCCACGAGTTCAGATTTTCGCATACTTGACAAACTGCCCCATCCGCAGTATGATCTTGGGCAGGAGTTTGATATGAATACAGCGGACGATCTCATGATCAATACTTCAATCCCTTTCCTCCGCACTCCCATTCCACTCATCCTCGCGTCCGGTAGATAGTTTCTCAAGATGGATCGTATGCAAATTGCCAAATGGGTTTGTTTGGGCTGCCTTCTCTTGTCGTTGACGGGTTGTGTTCGGATTACTGAAAATTCGGTGGAGAGGGGCCTGGGCGCCAACACCGAATTGCGCGCCGATCCAACCGACCTGCACGATGTGCGTGTGGCGGCTATTGAGTTCGATTCTAAGAAGGCGAGCCTTGACGAGGGGCGCCTGGGACTGATGGTGGTTGTCGAAAATCGTGGCGATGCGCCAGAACGTAATGTGCCTGTGCGTGTGATCCTCAGCGATGATGCCGACCTGGCGGTGCTGGACCGCACCGAATATGCGTCAACCATCGCCGGGCACGAAACGGCCATCATTCGCTTCGAGGGCGATCTGCCTGGCGCGCTCAAGTCACGCTATCAGTTGCGCGTCGAAGTTGGCTGCGTGGCCGACGAAACGAATGTGACGAACAATGTGCGCGTGTATGACGTGGCTGTCAATGAGCCTTGATCTTTGGAGAGCCTGACCTCTCCAAACCAATAGTCCTTTTGCTCCGTGTGGAATCACCGAGACTCGGAGTTCAACTGGTTTTTTGAGTTACGAGGGCGCCGGCGGGTGGCCGATGTGAATTCGACACCGAGGTGCTCTTTTTGTGCCCGTTCATGACGTAGGCGTAGGAAACACGGGGATGGCGGCGAACCCAAAGGTCGGTCATGTGGCAATTTAGCAGGCCCATCGAAGCGGCGCCTAGAAACCTGCGCGCCCGCTCTGTCGCCAGGGAACGATGGCTGCCCGTTCTGATCAGCCTGCTGGCGCTGCTGTCGGTGGCGGCCGGCCCGCCGGTGCAGCGTGACGGCGTCCGCTCGCCGCTGCGGCTCTACCCGCACCAGGTTGCCAGCCAGCGTCAGGCCGATCAATGGCCGGCCGTGCAGGCGCAGTCCGTCCTGGTAGCTGACTTGGACACAAACCGGGTGCTGATGACCAAACAGGCCGATGCGTCCCGGCCCATGGCCAGCACGACCAAGATCATGACCGCGCTGCTGACGCTGGAGCGCGGCGAGTTGGAGCGAGTGGTGACAGCGCCCGCCGCTGCCCAGGCCGTGGGCGGCAGCTCGATGTACCTGCAGGCCGGCGAATCCCTCACCGTCGAAGATCTGCTGTATGGGCTGCTGATGGTATCGGCCAATGACGCGGCGGTGACGCTGGCCGTGGACGTGGCCGGCAGCGAAGAGGCGTTCGTGGAGATGATGAACCGCCGCGCGCTGGAGCTGGGTATGACGCAAACCCACTTCATGAACGTTCATGGTCTCGATGAGGAGGGCCATTACGCCAGCGCGCGTGATTTGTATCAACTCACCGTCAGCGCGCTGCGCTACCCCGTTTTTG
Organism: Anaerolineae bacterium; assembly: GCA_041918575.1. GTDB lineage: Bacteria > Chloroflexota > Anaerolineae > SSC4 > Amarolineaceae > Amarolinea. The sequence continues at coordinate 3,370 of JAYRVL010000128.1, forward strand.
CGCAGATCGTCGCCACGCTTCACTACAGCGCCGGCGGCCATGCCTTGACCAACATCAACGAGATGTTGACGTTGGACGCACAGGCCGATGGCGTCAAGACCGGCACCACCGATCAGGCCGGTGAATGCCTGATTGCATCGGTGCAGCAGAGCGGCCACCGCACGATCATCGTCATCCTGGGCAGCACACAGCGCTACGCCGACGCCAGCGACCTGCTGGCGCACTACCGCTCATTTTACGGTTGGGTGGCGCTGAGCGCGCCAGACAATGCGCTCAACCGGGCGCGGGACCGCGCCGGCGAATGGCGTTTTCTGACGACCGGGCCTGCCGCCGCGGTTTTCATGCCGGTCTGGCAGCGCCCCTGGGTGCAGCCGCTGCGCGAGCGCCTGCCGGATGACAACGATCAACCGGGCGCTCCGGCCGGCGAAGTTCATTTCCTGCAGGGCGAGCAGGAATTGGGCACTCAACCGCTGCTGTGGGGCGCGTACTGACCGATTGCCGAGTCGCCAGTGGGAAGAGGAGGATTGGAGGAGAGCGATGGAAGAGCGTCTGCAGAAAATCATGGCGCATGCGGGGGTGGCTTCGCGCCGCGCCTGTGAAGAGATGATCGTGGATGGCCGCGTCAAGGTCAACGGCAAGGTGGTCACGGAGTTGGGCACGCGCGTGGACCCGGACAAGGACACGGTGCTGCTCGATGGGCATCCGTTGACCGGCGCCGAGGCGCTGCGTTACATCGTGCTCTACAAACCGGCCGGCTATCTTTCAGACACGGAGAACAGCGATGGCCGCCCCTGCCTGCTCGACCTGGTCAGAGTACCTCAACGCCTTTATCCGGTGGGTCGTCTCGATTTCGACAGCGAAGGGCTGATGCTGTTGACCAATGATGGCAATCTAGCCCACCGGCTCACCCATCCGCGCTACGAACATCCCAAGGAGTACCTGGTATTGGTCGAGGGTAAGCCCGGTCCCATCGCGCTGCGTAAGTTGAGCCAGGGCATCGAATTGAGCGGCGGCAAGACCGCGCCGGCCGAGGTGGAGATCATCGAAGGGCCGCCGCCTTACCTGGCGCGACCCAGCGATGCCCGCTCGCAGCCCACCAGTTGGCTGCGCATGGTTCTGCGCGAAGGGCGCAAGCGCGAGATTCGCCATATGACCGCGGTCGTCGGCCATCCCACCCTGCGTTTGATTCGCGTGGGCCTGGGGCCGCTGCGCCTGGTTCACCTCGAAGTGGGCAAGTGGCGCGATGCCACCCTGGTTGAACTGCGCCATCTGCGCCGCGTGCTGCAGGACAAACCGGCTACGCGCAGCGGACGATCGGCAAGCGCGCCAGGTCGCAGTCAGCGCAGCGGTCCCCGCCGAGCACAGACGGCCACACGTTCCGGATACAACCGCCCCCCGCGCCGCGCCGATGCCGCAAACGCCCCGCACCGCGACATGTCCGGCCGCCCCCCGCGTCGGGCAGATGCCGGGGACGCCCCGCGCCGCGCCGATGCCGCAGACGCCCCGCGGCGTGAGATGTCCGGCCGCCCGTCGCGTCGCGCCGATGCCGCAGACGCCCCGCGCCGCGACATGTCCGGCCGCCCACCGCGCCGCGACATGTCCGGCCGCCCGCCGCGTCGCGCCGATGCTGGGGCCGCGCCGCGCCGCGCCGATGCCGGGGACGCGCCGCGCCGCGCCGATGCCGCAGACGCCCC
>JAYRVL010000129.1:0-3579 GCA_041918575.1 Anaerolineae bacterium
CTTTTCCCGGCCTTTTTCAAGACGGCCGACCGTGTGCGCCTGCGAACCGGCGCCGCGGCCTGTCCGTGCGGCGAGCCTGGCGCCTTTCTCGCGCAAGGCTCCATTCAACGCGTGGACCTGCTGGACGAAGCCGGCTGCGCCGCGCAGCTTTAGGTTCTGGTACAGCGAGTAAGCAATGCTCACACAAAGATACAAAGACACCAACCACTTTCTTTGTGTCTTGGCGTCTTTGTGTGAGAATTTCTGATGACTCACACAAAGACACCGAGATACACAGGACGCGATGCTTGACTCAGCGCCCTGGCGTCTTCGTGTCTTGTGCGAGGTGCCCGATTCCGGTTCGTCGAGTTAGGGGGTCATCATGGACGGTTTCTGGCTGCCCGACGCCTTGCTGCAGCAGCCCGCTTTCGCGAACGTGAGCTTTCGCACGCTCACCTATCGGCACAGCCAACCCGCCGCGCCGGATGAGCCGGACGCGGTGACGGCGCGTTATCCCGACCTGCAGGCCGCGGCCTGGCAGGCGCTCCTGACCGGGCTGGCCGGCCAGCGAGCGCGGGTTCCAACCGGCGCCGCGTACTGGGCGCGGCTGCAAACCGCCCTGCACGCGGCCGGCCGTCGCCTGGCCGACCCGGCCGATCCCCTGCGCCGCGCGATCCTGACCGCGCTCCCCGCCTACACCGGCTACTCAGAAGCGATGATCCGCATGACGCTGGCCGCCCTCGACATGATGGCGCTGGGCCAACTGCCGGCCGCCTTTGCCAACCTGCCCACCTGGCAGGTCAGCGCCGCGTGGCAGCCCCTCCCCGGCCTGCCTGGTCGGCTGCGCTTCTTCCCAGCAGCCGCGGCAGGCTGGAACCTGGCGCGGCGCTGGCCCCGCCGGCCGAACAGCCCTCTCTTTGGCGAACCAACCGCGCCGGCGCTGGTCATCGGCTACGCCGCCGGCAACGTACCCGGCGCCGCGCTGCTCATCACCTTCCTGGCGCAGGCCGCCAGCCTGGGCACGGCCGCAGCCCCGCCCGCCATCGTCATCCGCAATTCGCGCCAGGAGCCGCTCTTTGGCCCACTCATCCTGCGCGCCCTGGCCGCGGTTGATCCTGACCTGCTGGCGAATGTGGCCCTGCTCATTTGGGACTTCGAGGATGAGCGCATTCAGGCGCAGGCGCTGGCCCAGGCCGACCTGGTAGTGGCCGCGGCCAGCGATCAGACCATCGCGGAGATTGACCGGGCGCGGCGCCGCGCAGCCCCCAGCCGCCCGGCCCGCCTGCACGCGCACGGTCACAAGGTCAGCTTCACCGCCATTGGCGCCGAAGTCCTGGCGCCGGCGGCCCGGCTGCCCGACGCGCCCGCGCGCCCGCTGCTGGACGTGATCAGCCTGCTGGCCGGCCTCGATTCCATCTTCTGGGACCAGAACGGCTGTCTGTCCGCGCGGGTGCATTTCGTGGAAACGGCCGGCGCGGAGGGCAAGGCGCGTCTGACCCGCTACGCGGAGAGCCTGCGCGCAGCTTGCCACACCCTGGCAACCTTCCTGCCGCGCGGGGCCTGGCCGCGCCAGCCGCTGCACGACCGCTTCGACCGCTACAAGACGCTGGAGACTACAGGGCAGGTGCGGGTCTACTCCAGCTATGACGATGACTTCGTGGTGGTGGTGGACGAGCGGCCGCTGGCGTCGGACCCGCGGCAGGCGGCCATGCAGTGGGTAAACCAGGTCAACGAGTGCCAGGGCCGCGTCATCGTCGTGCGCCCGGTGGCGAGCTTGATGGAAATTCCAGGGCGCTACCTGGCCCTGCTCCCGCCGGACAACCTGCAATCGCTGAGCGTGGCTGTGGGACAGGCAGGGGCCGGCCTGACGCCCGCCTTTCTCGCCTTTGCCACAGCCTGCGGCGCTCGCGGCGTCACCGCCATTCGCACCGTGGGCCGCGGCGCGTTTCCGCAGTTAGCCTACTCCTGGGATGGCCTGCTCCCGCTCGACCTGGTGCGCCCGCGTCCGGCCGGGCGCTTCACCACCATCGAATTCGACGATCCGCTCAGCGAAATCACCGCCACCTGGCGTTTGTTCCAGCAGATGGCCTGAGCAACCAGCGCGCCATTCTGCTCACTTGGCGTTGGCGCGCTTCTCGGCTATAATCTCGCCGCCATGAACCAATCAGCACGCCTGCCGGCCCAGGGAAACAGCCAAGAAGCCATTTTGACCCGCATGGCCTCCTTGCGCGACCAGGATGTGAACTGGCGCGCGGGCCGCGCCTGGAGCCTGGTCTTCGACGCGGGCGACGAGGTCAGCGAACTGCTGCGGACCGCGTACACCATGTTCTTTGCCGAGAACGGCCTCAACCCCACCGCGTTCCCCAGCCTGCGCCGCTTCGAGACCGACGTTGTGGCGATGATTGCCAACCTGCTCGGCGGCCAGACCGCGGGCCGCGACGCCGATCAGATTGTGGGCAACATGACCTCCGGCGGCACGGAGAGCCTGCTGTTGGCGGTCAAAACCGCGCGCGACTGGGCGCGGCGCCAGCGTCCGGCCATCCGCAAGCCGGAAATGGCGCTGCCGGTCACCGCGCATCCGGCCCTGGACAAGGCCGCCCACTACTTTGGCGTGACCGCAGTGCATGTGCCGGTGCGCAGCGACTACCGCGCCGATGTCGAAGCCCTGGCGGCCGCCATCACGCCCAACACCATTCTGCTGGTCGGCTCCGCGCCCTCGTACCCGCAGGGCGTGGTGGATCCCATCCCTGAGCTGGCGCGACTGGCGCAGGCGCACAACCTGCTGCTGCACGTGGATGCGTGCGTGGGCGGCATGATGCTGCCGTTCGCCCGCCGCCTGGGCTACCCCATCCCGCCCTTCGATTTCAGCGTGCCCGGCGTCACCTCCCTGTCGGTGGATCTACACAAGTACGGCTACGCGGCCAAAGGCGCCTCGGTCATCCTCTACCGCGGGGCCGACCTGCGCCGCTTCCAGTTCTTCGTGCAAACCGCCTGGCCCGGCGGCATCTACCCCTCACCCACCATGACCGGCACACGGCCCGGCGGCGCCATTGCCGCGGCCTGGGCCGTGCTGAACTTCCTGGGCGAAGCGGGCTACATCAACCTCGCGGCCCAGGTCATGGCGACCACCCGCAAGCTGCAGCAGGGCATCGGCGCCATCCCCGGCCTGCACGTCCTGGGCCGGCCGGACATGAGCGTCTTCGCCATCGGCGCCAATCGCCTCGACATCTACGAAGTGGGCGATGAACTGACGCAGCTCGGCTGGCATCTCGACCGTCAGCAGGCGCCGCCCAGCCTGCACATGACCGTCAACATGGCGCATGTGGCCGTGGCCGACCGGTTCCTGGCCGATCTGGCCCTGGCCGCGCAGCGAGCCAGCCGGCCCAACACGCGACGTCGCCTGGCCGCAGGCGGGCTGCGCGTGGCGCAGACGATCGTTCACGCCCTGCCCCCGCGCCTGGTCACGCGGCTGACCGGCGTGGCCTCACGCACATTGGGACAGGGCAGCGGCCTGTCCGGTCGCACCGCGCCGATGTATGGCCTGATTGGCTCCCTGCCCAGCCAGGGCAACGTGGATGACCTGGTGCTCGACCTGCTCGA
>JAYRVL010000130.1:0-2959 GCA_041918575.1 Anaerolineae bacterium
ATGATGACCGGGTAGCCGTCCATGGCACGGAAGATGCCCTCGAAGTCGCCGCGCTGGAACGGCAGCAGTTGATCGAGCGCAGCCTGGCGAGTGGCGTCCTCCTTGGCCAGAATCATCTGCTGGACGATGGGCAGGCGCTCCTGCTCGAAGAACATGTGCTCCGTGCGGCACAGGCCAATGCCCTGCGCGCCGAACGCACGTGCGCGCAGGGCGTCGCGTGGGTAGTCCGCATTGGCCCACACGCCCAGGCGCTTGATCTCATCGGCCCAGCCGAGCAGGGTCTTGAGATCCACTTCTTCATCGAAATTGGGGTCCACCTTGTTGATGGCGCCGGTGAACACCTCGCCCGTGGTGCCGTCAATGGAAATCAGGTCGCCTTCCTTGACGGTCTGTCCGCGTGCGGCAAAGGTATGCGCTTCCAGGTCAATACGCAGCTCCTCGCAGCCGGAGACGCAGGGCAAGCCCAGGCCACGGGCCACCACCGCGGCGTGGCTGGTCGCGCCGCCGCGCTGTGTCAAAACGCCCTTGGCCACCAACATGCCATGCACGTCATCGGGGTTGGTTTCCGGGCGCACCAGGATGACCGGGTAGTCCTTGCTGGCCTGCGCTTCGGCGCGGTCCGCATCCAGGATGGCGTGGCCTACGGCTGCGCCCGGGCTGGCGTTGAGGCCCTTGGCCACCAGGCGGCCGGCCTTGCGCGCGGCGTCCTGATCTTGGGGATCGAAGCGCGGCAGCAAGAGCTGTACGACCTGACTCGGCTCCACGCGCATGATCGCCTCTTGTTGGGTGATGATGCCCTCGTTCGCCAGATCAACCGCCACTTTGACCGCGGCAGCCGCGGTGCGCTTGCCGGCGCGGGTCTGCAGCATCCACAGCTTGCCGCGCTCCACGGTAAACTCCATGTCCTGGATGTCGCGGTAGTGGCGCTCCAGCATGTCGCAAATCTGGAGGAATTCATCGTAGGACTTCGGCATTTCCCTTGACATGTCGTCAATTGGGTGCGGCGTGCGGATGCCGGCTACCACGTCTTCGCCCTGCGCGTTGATCAGATACTCGCCGTAGACATGCTTTTCGCCGGTGGCCGGGTTGCGGGTAAACGCCACGCCGGTGGCCGAATCGTCGCCCATGTTGCCGAAGACCATCGTGCAGATGTTGACAGCCGTGCCCCAGTTGTGCGGCAGCTTGTTGAAGTTGCGATACTCCATGGCCGGACGCCCAAACCAGGAGTGGAAGACGGCCGCGGTGGCCTGCTTCATCTGCTCATAGACATCGTCGGGAAAATCTTCGCCCAACGCGTCCTTGTAAATGGCCTTGAATAACGCCACGACTTCCTTGAGCTGATCGGTGGTCAGGTCGGCGTCGGTCTTGACGCCCACACGTTCACGCAGATGCTCCAGCGCATGCTCGAACTTCTGGCGATCCACACCCTTGACCGTGTTGCCGAACATCTGAATCAAACGGCGGTAAGAGTCCCAGGCAAAGCGCTCGTTGCCGGTCAGGCGCACCATGCCGGCCAGGGTCTGCGGGTTCAAGCCGATGTTGAGTACGGTGTCCATCATGCCGGGCATGGAGACGCGTGCGCCGGAGCGGCAGGAGACCAGGAGCGGATTGGCAGGATCGCCGTAGCGCTTGCCGGTTTGCGCTTCGACAACCTTGAGCGCTTCCAGGGTCTGTTCCCACATACCGGCCGGGAATTCTTTGCCGGCATCGAAGTATGCGTTACAGGCTTCGGTGGTAATGGTAAAACCGGGCGGGACCGGCAGGCCAGCATTGGTCATTTCAGCGAGGCCAGCGCCCTTGCCCCCCAGCAAGTTGCGCATTTCCTTGTTGCCTTCGCTGAATAAATAGACCCACTTCTTTGTCATTTTTCCTCCTCGGACATAAAAAAAGATCAACTCGGGTCAGATCATAGTTCATTATAGGTCAGAAGCGCGGATTGTGCAAGGAAACACTCCGTTTGACGACGACTGCGCTTCCCGTTATAATCTCGCCCCCACCCAATCAACGAGCAGTGACCGCCGCGACCTGGGGTGCGGCGCTGCCTGGGAGATACTCACCATGCGCAAAATGAACGCAGCCGTACTCTACCTGGCGATTGCGGTCGCTGTGGCCTTCCTGGAAGGAATGATCTTCACCATCAGTTCGGTCTACATGGTGACAATGCCGCGCTTTCCGCCTTCCTCTTGAGTTTTCCCGCGCTTCGGGGTATAATACTATCTTGTGAACAGCATTGCAACACGTCTGTACTGGCACGATGCCTACCTGCGCAGCTTCGAGGCTGCGGTGAGCGACCGGACAACGGTCAACGGCCAACCGGCCGTGACGCTTACCGCCAGCGCATTTTATCCCACCGGCGGCGGCCAGCCCTTCGACACCGGCCTGCTCAACGATGTGGCCGTGACAAATGTCATCGCGGACGATGAACGGATCTGGCATCTGCTAGACGGTTGCCTGGCGGCCGGCGCGGTGCATGGGCAGATTAGCTGGCCGCGGCGCTACGACCACATGCAGCAGCACACCGGGCAGCACATCCTGTCACAGGCGTTCATCCTGGGCTGCGGCGCGGAAACGGTCGCTTTTCACCTCGGCGCGGAGAGCACGACTATTGATCTGAACCGGGCTACGCTTGGCCCGGCCGAGCTGGAGGCTGCGGAAACCCTGGCCAACCAGGTCATCAGCGAGAACCGGGCCGTCGCCGGCCGTTTCGTCACGCCGGACGAACTGCCCGCCATTCCCTTGCGGCGGCCGCCCGCGGCGCGCGACCGGGTTCGCATTGTGGAGATTGCCGGGTTCGATTGGTCGGCCTGCGGCGGCACCCATGTGCGCCAAACCGCGGAAGTCGGCCAGATCAAGATTCGGCAGAGCGAGCGCCGCGGCGCGGAGACGCGCGTGGAATTTCTGTGCGGCCAAAGCACCCTGGCCGACTATCGCCGCAAGCAGGAGACGGTGCAGGCGCTTA
>JAYRVL010000131.1:0-2670 GCA_041918575.1 Anaerolineae bacterium
TGCACTTTGCACTCTGCACTCTGCACTCTGCACTTTGCACTCTGCACTCTGCACTCTGCACTCTGCACTCTGCACTCTGCACTTTGCACTTCTGACAGACAGGTTGCTCAATGACAAACCAACTCAAGGTGGGCCTCCTTGTGGGCCGCGAACGCTCCTTTCCTGACGCCCTGATCGCCGAAATCAATCGGCGCCAACAAGGGATGACGGCTGATTACGTCAAAATCGGCGGGGTGACGATGGACGATCTGCTCGGCTACCGCGTGCTGGTGGATCGTATCTCGCACGATGTGCCCTTCTACCAACCGCTGCTCAAATACGCGGCCTTACAAGGCGTCTACGTGATCAACAACCCCTTTTGGCGCATCGCCGACGACAAGTTCTTCGGTACCGCGCTGGCGCATCGCCTGGGGGTCGCTGTTCCCAAAACGGCCGTGCTCCCCAATCACAGCCACAGCCAGGATGTTTCCAGCGAAAGCCTGCGCAACTTGATCTATCCCCTGGACTGGGAACGCATCGTGAACTACGTGGGCCTACCCGCCATTCTCAAGCCTCATTGGGGCGGCGGCTGGCGTCATGTCAATCTGGCGCATAACCTGGAAGAACTGTGGCGCGCGTATGACAACAGCGGCCGGCTCACCATGATCCTGCAGGAATTCATTCAGTGGGATCAGTACATTCGCTGCCTGTGCATCGGCCAAACCAACATCCTGCCGGTGCGCTGGGATCCCACCCGGCCCCATTTCGAGCGTTACGCAGGCAGCCACGAGCCGCTGGCGCCGGACCTGCACAGTCGTGTGGTAGCCGATGCGCGTGCGTTGAATCAGGCCCTGGGCTATGACATGAACACGGTCGAATTTGCCGTGCGCGACGGCATCCCCTACGCCATTGACTTTATGAACTCCGCGCCCGATTTCGACATCACCTCGCTCACGGTGACCTACTTCGATTGGGTGGTCAACGCCATGGCCGACCTGATCATCGCCAAAGCGCAGGCGCCAGCCGGCGGCGCGCCCATGCGTTGGGATGCACTCCTGCGTGGTGAGAGCCGCGCCTGAGATATCGCAGGCCGCGGGCGAATGCCTCGTGGCCTCCCCAAAAGCAGGAGGAAAAATGCCACTGCAAGCAGCCATTGATTTCTGGCATGAGTTGCTGGCCGCCGCTCCGCTGGCGACGTGGGAACAATTTCAATCCGCCACGCAGACCGATCGGCTCTATTTCGGCACGCGACCGGTCTGTTCTATCCTGCGCCCCCACTTCCTGTCGCCGCACGAGTACCGCTACCTGGTCGAAGTCTCGGCCATTCTGCGCGGCGCGCTGGGCAAAGCCTACGATTATCTGCTAACTCACCACGCCTTGCGCGCCAGCCTGGGCGTCAGCCGTCAGGAGGATGCCCTGCTTGCGCTCGAACCCACGCGCGGCCCCGGCGATCACAGCGGCCGCCTGGACGCATTTTATGTCAGCGGTGCGGCGCCCGCGGTCGGCGAGTATCCCACGCTCAACTTCGTCGAGTACAACGCCGAAAGTCCCGGCGGCCTGGCCTTTGGCGAAGCGCTCAGCGCCATCTTCCGTCAGCTCCCGATCTTCCATGATTTCAGCCAGCGCTACCATGTCACATCCTTCGCGCCGCGCCCGCGCATCCTGGCTGAACTGCTGGCCGCTTACCGCGCCTGGGGGGGCCTGGGCAAGCCGGCCATCGCCATCGTGGACTGGCGCGGCGTGCGCACCTACCGCGAGTTCGAGCTGTGCCAGGACTACTTCCGCAGCCAGGGCTACGACGTCGGTATCTTCGATCCCGACGAGTTGGAACAAGGCCCTGATGGTCGCCTGCGCGCGGGCGATTTCGTGATTGACCTGGTTTACAAACGCGTGGTGACGTTGGAACTGCTGGAGAAGTATGGCGTTGAGCATCCCCTGATGACCGCGGTCGGTCAGCGCGCCGTCTGCATGGTCAACGCCTTCAACGTTATTCTACTCTTCAACAAGGGCCTTTTTGCTCTACTCAGCGACAGCGTCTTCCCGCTCGGCCTCAGCCCCCGCGAACGCCTGGTGATTCGGCGCCATCTGCCCTGGACGCGACTATTGGTGGATGGGCCAACCGAGGTAGATGGTCGCGCTGTGGATTTGCTCAGCTACGCCGCGGCCAACCGGGAGAGCCTGGTCATCAAACCGACCAACGACTACGGCGGCCGCGGCGTCATCTTGGGCTGGGAGTGCGATCAGGCGGCCTGGGACGCGGCGCTCAGCGCCGGATTGCAGGCGCCGGCCATCCTCCAGCGCCGCGTACCGATCCCAGAGGTCGCCTTTCCCAGCATCCGCGACGGCCAACTCGACCTGTCGCCGCGCCTGGTGGACGTTGACCCCTACGTCTGGGGCTGCGCCGACATCGAAGGCGGCGGCGTCCGCCTCAGCACCAGTTCGTTGCTCAACGTCAGCGCCGGCGGCGGATCTGCCGCGCCGCTCTTCGTGATCGAGCCGGCCATGCGCGGCCTCGCCTCAACCCCCGCGTAACGGAGAGGAGAAGGGGGGAAGAGGGCGGCTGTTTACCTGATCTCTGACCTCTGTTCTCCGCCCCAACAGCCACCCCCACAGCGCATACGCTCCATACACCCGTGGATAGGCCAGCAAGGCCCACCAGCCGGCGCTGAGCTGTGGTGATTGATAAGGCCA
>JAYRVL010000132.1:0-5745 GCA_041918575.1 Anaerolineae bacterium
ATGACGTGATCGCTGAGAATATGACGCTTGCTCTGCTCGCCTCGGCCTATGCAGCATCTACACTCCGGCTGCCGAGCGCCCGACATTGCGGAGGGTGAACATCGCTATGTATCAAGACATCCCTTCGGTCAAGGGCTGGCGCGCCGACCAGATTCTCGACGCTGCGTACTCCATCCTCCATGCGGCGGGCCGGCCGCTGCGCTTCGAGGAGATCACCGGGGCCGCGCTGGGGCACGACCCCAACCAGTTTACGATGCGCCGGGTCGCGCCAGGCGACTGATGCGGCTGCGGTTGCGAGAGGCCAGGTTCGCCCGTTTGGAAACTATCGGTAAGGAGCGGTTCAACTATGAACAACGACTATAACGACTATAACGACTATGATGTAATCGTGATCGGTTCCGGCGCGGGGGGGCTGGCCGCGGCGCTGCCCCTGGCGCAGGCCGGATTGAAGGTGCTGGTCTGCGAGCGGCACGAGGTGGCCGGCGGTTGGTGCCATTCGTTCACGCTGCAGGGCTATCGCTTCAGCCCGGGCGTACACTACCTCGGCGATTTGCAGCCGGGCGGCAGCCTGCGCCAGGTCTACCAGGGCCTGGGCGTGTCGCAAGACCTGGAGTTCTGTGAGCTTAACCCGGACGGCTACGACCACATCGTGGTGGGGGAGGAGCGGTTCGACATCCCCAAGGGCAAGGAGCGCTTCGCCGAGCGCCTCAAGCAGCGCTTCCCGCGCGAGGCGCGGGGCATCGAAGGCTACCTGAATGCCCTGCCCGCGCTCATGCACGATCTCGCCCGCCTGGGGCGGGTGCGCAGCGTGGGCAGCGCGCTGGCCGCGGCCGGGCCGGCGGCCTCGGTGCTGCAGTGGAGCCGGCGCAGTGGCCAGGATTTGATTGACCATTACGTGTCCGACCCTGTGCTCAAGGCGATCCTGGCCGGGCAGTCGGGCGATCACGGGCTGCCGCCTTCGCAGGTGTCGGCTTTCATCCATGCCGGCGTCGCCAGCCACTACCTGGACGGCGGCTATTACCCGCGCGGCGGCGGCTTTGCCATTCCCCGCGCCTTCGTGCGCGGTCTGAAGCGGGCCGGCGGCGAGATTCGCCTGAACACCGCGGTTAGCCGCATCCTGCTGGAGGGCCGCCGCGCGGTGGGCGTGAGATTGGCCGATGGCGCTGAGCTGCGCGCCCCCACCGTGATCAGCAACGCGGACCCCGAAGTGACCTTTGGCCAACTCGTGGGCCGGGAACATCTCAGCCGCGGTCTGCGCCGCAAACTCGACCGCGTCGTCTATTCCGGGTCGGCGCTGAGCCTCTTCTTTGCGGTGGACATGGACCTGGCCGCGGCGGGGCTGGATTCGGGCAACTTCTGGTTCTACGATCATGCGGACGTGGATCGCCTCTATCGTCAGGGCCTGACCGCGGCCGTGTTGGAAGCGGAGACGCCCCCGGCCATGTTCCTCACCGTCACCACCTTGAAGGACCCTTCCAAGATGCACGGCGGCCATCACACCTGCGAGGCTTTCACTTTTGTGGGCTATGACGCGTTCAAACAGTGGGCTGGCGACGCCCCGGGCCAGCGCTCCACGGATTACCTGGCGTTGAAGGAAGACCTTTCCTGGCGCATGATCCAGGGGCTGGAGCGGCGCGTCCCCGGCCTGAGCAAGCATGTGGTCTACTGGAGCCTGGGCACGCCGCTGACCAACGAGCATTACATCAATGCCACGGCCGGCAACCTGTACGGCATTGCCAAGAGTCGCAGCCAGGTAGGCCCGGGCGCGTTTCCGATCCGCACCGAGATCGAGGGGTTGCTGATGGTGGGTGCGAGCACATTGAGCCACGGCGTGGCGGGAGTCACCGCCAGCGGTCTGGCCGCGGCGCGCCAGGTTCTTCACTGCCGCACCGCGGACCTGCTGCGGATGAACGGGCCGGAGCTGCGCATCTACCCCTCGGAAGACCCCACCCAATGGCCGCCGCATCTACAGGAGCGGATCGCCAGGGGGCGAGTCAGTTCATAGATAAGCCTCATGGCTTACAACACTCAACGCTCCTGCGCCTGGCCGAGGCGTCACCGTTGGCTGAGATATCGCGCGCGCAGCAATCAGCTCTTCGAACGCGTGGCAAAGACGCTGAAACGAGCGCGATCTCTGACGAGTTACCTTGATGTCAAGTGAACGGGTGTAGCGCGCCTGGTCGCGTACTTCCCGATATCCAAAACGCTCACGAAGCCAGCCCTTCGCGTCCCGATGCGATTCTGCATTTCCGGGATACGACTCGCCGGGGTGAATCGTATCGAGACTGACCAGGAACCAAGTCTCGTATTCCCGGTATGCGCACGTCACCACCACGGAGAAGGGCAGGGTGCTGCCCATGTTCCTGATGCGTTCAGCTAGCTCTGGGCCTCGCAAGCCAGGGCAGTCGTCCTCCAGATCCATCAACACGAGCACGCCTGCACAATCGGCAAAGGCCGTGTGCGCCCGAAGCGTGCGTTCCAGAATGTTGTCGCGGAAGAATTCCCCTGAGGAGCGAAGCCGCCACGGACGCGGCGCAGGAAAGAGATCATAACAGCCAAAGTACTGAAGAAGCCGGAGGGTCAGCGTCGCGACGGCGGGCTGTTCACTCGGCATTGGTCGGTTTGCTTCGCCCTGGCCTTCGACGATGGCATAGACTTTGTTGCGCGGCATGGCTCAGGCAACTCCAGCCCGTCTCAGGCCCTGGGCCTGCAGCAACTGCCCAGGGGCGAACAATTTCTGCTGGATGATCTGCTTTTGGTCTTCCGCCACCGGCCCGACGTGTGTGAGGCCGTTGATTTTTTCTACGACTCGAATCTGGTCGGCTTCACACATGTCGAGCAGATCGGGGCTGTGCGTTGTCAGGACAACCTGCATTTGTCCATCACGCCGTCGAGTTGCCTCAAGAATCTCCTCCCACAACAGGCTCATCGCCCCAGGATGTATGGTTAGTTCCGGCTCCTCCAGTGCAATCAATCCCCGGGGGGGTGTTTGGTAGAGTGCCGACAAAATACCAAGCATACGCAAGGTGCCATCAGATTCTTGGGACAACTCGAACAACGGTTGCTGGTCTTTGCCTGCGCCGGTGTGACGCAGCTTCGTCACCAGGTACCCGCCCACCTGAGCGACTTGATAGCCCAGGACATCGCTCATGACGCTGTTCAAGGCGCTTTCAAGCTCCTTGGAAACGGTGGAGTGGCTCCGCCTCAGTTCTCTGAGTAGGCTGGCGAGGTTATCGCCACGTTCGGTCAAGGGGTGAACATTCGCTGGTTTTTGCGGCTCCGTCAAGTCATTGGGTACGATGTTGTAGAAACTCATGCTCGTGAGCAGGTCATACACCTGCCGGAACGGCTCGAGTCCTGTCAGCAGCGGCAGCGCCAGCGCGGTTTGTTGAAGGGCTGGCGCAGTCTCTAGCGGTGACGCGCCCCACTCGCCATTGAGGGTTTCGAACTTGCTGATCAGCTTCGAGGACTGGCCGGATAGGTCGCGCACTTCACAGCGCTCGGACTTGACGCGGTACTCGCCCCGCAGTTCGCTGCCGAGTGTGAATTGGTAGTCGGCGGCTAAGGTTCCATTGCCGCTTACCGAAAGCCCGATCTCCACATCGTAAGGCCGGCCTTTGCCCGACCAACGACGCAGCGCGCTCATGCCATGACGCTTGATCACAGCGGAGTCCAGCCCATGCGTGAGCGCCTCGGAAACGAACCGCAGCACATCTACCAGGTTGCTTTTGCCGGAACCATTCAGCCCCACCAGAACGGTCAACACATCGAAGCTGACCGTGACATCGGCCAGGCTACGGTAGTTCTTGACTTTAAGTTGGCCAATCATTTGTGAGTCTCCTCCCGCCGTCAAGTGTACTATGTTCCCGATGTGCCGGTCGTCCAAGTAAGACCGTTGGAACTGCTGGTCATGAGCAGGTCGCGCCGGTGAAGCGGCTGGCGACGGCCTGCACATCCTGGATGTTGACCATGCCATCGGGCGCGGGGAACGCGCCCAGACCGCCGGCCACATCGTTGCGCGGCGCAAAGCCGCTGGTCTTGCCCCAGTCGTTGGCCGTGAAGATCACGTCGGCGATGTCGCTGGCGCCGCCGCAACTGCAGTTGGTATCGTACCACGCGCATGACTTGATGCCCACAACCACCGGGTCATGATCCGATGAGCGATAGGCGTCCGGCGCGTAGAGGCTGATGATCTGGCCGGGGGTCTTGAATTCCTCATTGTAGTCGAGCGAACGCGGCTCGTCGGCGTTGATGTGCCACTCGTCTACAGCAGAGATCGCGGCGGTCAGGTGCGCGGTGGACAGCGCATGATCGAGATAGCCGCTCTGGCCGTCGAACACGTAGGAATAGGCATGAGCGCCCAGGCCGCTCGCCACCAGGTTGGTGTACCCGGCGCCGGTGATGGCCGTGATCGGGTCCTCTTTGGTGTACGCGTTCAGGTCGCCCATGATGAGGAAGTCCTGATCGCCGCTGGCGGTGGGGTCGGTCGCCAGCCAGGCGGTCAATTCGTTGGCGGCCATCGTGCGGGTGATGTTGCAGTTGCCCTGGCCGTCGCCCGTATCCGGGTCGGGCGGAAAGACGCCGACGGGTGTGTTGCAGGCGGAGCCTTTGGACTTTAGGTGATTGACAACCACGGTGAACTTTTCGCCATAGGCGACATCCGCGAAGGTCTGCACCATCGGCTGGCGGTTGCGCCGCACGGCCGCGCTTTGATCGAACGCGCCGGTGCTCAGCGTCGCCGCGACGCCCACCGGCGTCACGCGAGCCGGCCGGTAGAGGATGCCCACCGCAATTTCATCCGTGCCAAAGGTGGCGACGCCGGGGTTGATGAAGGCGTAGGCGCCGGGCGTCGTGGCCGCGTTCAGCCCGTTGACCAGGTCTTGAATGGCGCTGGTGGCGCCGTAGCCGTCGTTTTCCATTTCCATCAGGCCGATGACATCCGCATCCAGCCCCACAATGGCGGCGATGGTCTTGGCGCGCTGGCGGTTGAACTCCGCCAGGGTGTCGGCCCCGCGCGAGGTGGGGAAGCCGCCGCCCAGGCCGTCGCCGTTGAAGTAGTTCAACACGTTGAAGCTGGCGACGCGCACGTTACCGCCCACCGCGCTGGGCGCGGCGCTGCGCGGGTTGCTGTGCGTGATGCTGATCGGCGCGGTCGGCTCGATCAAGTACGCGGCGCCGTAGTAGAATAGCACGCCGGTCAGGTCGCTGACGGTATCGCCGGTGCGCAGCGTGTTGGCCGCGGTCAGGGCCGGCGGCGGATAGACGATGGGGTCGCGGTTCTGCTGCAGGTTGGCGTCGTCCAGCAGGACGCGGCTGCGGTTGTTCAGGTCTTGCAGCAGGTCGCGCGGACTGCCCGGTCCGCCGGGCGCGACCAGCGCGGTCGGCTGATAGAGGCGATCGCTGACCGAAAGCGCAACCTGCCCGTAGCGGCCCAGGTTGTAATGCTCCGTGGCGTACAGCGTGGATGGAATCTGCACGGCCATACCTTCGTAGCGTTCCCAGTCGGCCAGGCTGCTGACCGGCAGGGTGACGGCGACCGGCGTGGTGGTGGGGCTGCCCGGACAAGGGCTGACCGCGCTGACCGCGTTCAACTCGGTCAAGTCGAAGTACTCGGCCACGGTTCCGCTGACGCGCGCCACTTGACCGACGCTGACATCCACGCCAAAGCCGCTGTCGTAGACGAAGATGCCCTCAGACGTGGCTGGATTGCCGTCGCTTTCGCTGTCTTCCTCTTGCACGAAGAAT
>JAYRVL010000133.1:0-3126 GCA_041918575.1 Anaerolineae bacterium
CAATACTCTCAATCAACCCTGTAAATAGGCGTGTTGGTGTAAACAGCACTCTTGGTGAGGACGCATCGCTAACCGTATCATCTCCCAATAATCAGCGTGTTCTTGGGATTTACGCGTATAGCGGGCAAACGGAGGATGTAATCCGTGTTGGTGACAAAAACGGTTCTATTGCTTATCAATTAACGTATGACAACATACACACGTTTCTTGGAAACGTCAAAATTGCGGGACGCGCTTCCTCAGCGCCAGCGTTTGATCGTTTACAAGGGGCGAATCAACGATATACCATAACGTTTACAAACTGCTCTGCTTCCAATGCTGACGTGCTGTTTTCTGGATTGCATGGTGGCGCACCGATGACGTGCGATACCGGAGTGGAAGGCACAGTAGAGATTGATTTCAACCCATTTGTTTCATGGACGGCAAATACCGCAACAGGGTTCACATATACCGTGGGAACTGTGGTGTGTTCGTTTTTTAGTGGTCGCCCGGCCTCCACCGTTTGGCTGGATTTATACTATCTAAATGGTGGAGGGGCAGGAATAGATGGATGGC
Organism: Anaerolineae bacterium; assembly: GCA_041918575.1. Taxonomy (GTDB): domain Bacteria; phylum Chloroflexota; class Anaerolineae; order SSC4; family Amarolineaceae; genus Amarolinea. Next base: position 556 of record JAYRVL010000133.1, read on the forward strand.
AAACGAATATGGGGGGGGTGCAGAACAATTTGTCGCAAACCATTCATTTTACTGTTCCATCCCTTTCGTATCTTAAAAAGATACGGTTAAGATTTTCTCATACAAGTCATCCTGTGTGGGTGAACGGTATTTCGTATTTTCCTGATACACCAGAAGATATTGCGGAAATGACAGTTTTTCCCCGTTTTGCGAGTGAACGGGTAAAGGTGGGGAATAAGGGTATCGACTACTACGATTCTTCTTGGGTAGTACGGCATTCGATGGATTATCAGGTTGCGGACGGAGCAAGCGCCGTGGCCTACATGCACGACACCAAGAATGCACTTTCGACCGGTGGGGCGAAGTTGGCGACCTGGAAGAACAACGGCACGCTCAAAATGTCCATCGACAAAGACGGGCAACTTGTGCCTGTAGGCGGTATCTTGCTATCAGGAACCAACCTGGTCACTGACACCACGACCGGGGCGAAGCTGGCGACCAGCAGTGCGCAAAAACTTGGCGCCTGGGGCGCACCGCCAGTCGTCCGGCCAAGCGCCTACACACAGACATATTCGACCGCTGACAAGACCCTATCGGCCTACACGTCAGACCCGGAATCGTCGGCCTACACCGGCATCGACAATGCTCAGGGTGGAACACCCTATGCGCAGCTTGCTGACCTGAACGCCCTCAGAACAGCTTACGAGAATCTCAGAACTTTTACTGAAGACACAGCGCAGATGCTCAACAGCGTTGTGGACGACCTACAGACGATAGGATGGTTAGCCTAATGCCAATCTTTGACCCCGCCGACACCACCACCCAAGTGAAAACCAGCATTGGCGGAATGCAGTATGACTTTAACGACGCCAACGGAACGCCAGAAGGAATCACCAGCACCCTTCTAGTCACCATTCTTGACCAGAAGGGTGAACCGATGAAGATCGTGCGCCTGCGCAACGTAGGCAACCACATGACTGCTACCGAGAAGACCCGCCTGTTCAACCTGTTCGTTCGGCTTCGCGCCGAAGCCGTGAAGGAACTGCTATCATGAGCCAACCCGCTCAACCTTTTGTCACCATCAATATCGGCGCACCGCCTACCATCCACACATCTTGCACAAGACGGGACCTGCTCTTGGCCGCGGACGCCTTGCGCGATTGGGTGCTTGACGAGCCTGTACAGCCAACGCAAATGGCGGCAAAGGCCCCGCCGGCTGAGGACTGGGCGCCAACAGAAATTTTGGAGGAGGATGACCCGTGAGCTATACCCCAACATTGGCAGGAAAATTGACGTAGTTTTTGTTGTGGAATTCATTCCAAGTAGGATGAAAGTCAAATGTCGTATTCTTTATTAACCTTGCGCCAAGAGCTATCGAAGTCTCTTGACTCGCTGATACAGGCGACGGCCACGGCGGGCAGCACGACGACCCTGACCGACCTCACGAACCTGAAGCGGTACAGTGACGATCACCTGTTGGGTGCAGACCTGTACATCACAGACACCACGGACGACCTCGCGCCCAAAGGCGAAGTGCGGTACATCTCCGGCTTTGCCAGCGCGACAGGCATCGTAACTGTGGACACCGCATTCTCTGCGACTGTGGGAGCGGGCGACACGGCAGACGTGTACCTTCGTTTCAGCAAGGCCGAGCTTGACCAGGCGCTTATGCTGGCCGTCACCGACTGGCGCTTGCTGACCACCTTGACCCTGAGCGCCAACACCACCGAGTATTCCCTGTCTGCCACCGGCTTGCACGAGCCGGGGCAGGTTGTGGCCGTGTACGTGCGGGACACCGTAGGGACTGACGAAGCTTGGCGCCCTGTGTGGTTCAGAATGTGGGAAACGAACGGCACGCTGACCATTGAGCTTGACACGGCGCAGATCGACGCCTCGCAGTCTTGCCGGGTGGAGTATCGGGCCAGGTACATCACGCCCACGGATGCAGCCGTAATGGGCGGCGACCTGTGGGCGCACATCCTCAAGGCGCAATCGTTCATCTATCGGGCCAAGATGCAGAGTGCAGCCGCACCCGACTTCGACCACTGGGCGGGCTTGTACCGTGAGGCGATGGAGCGCCTTGCAACCGAAGCGCAGCCACGCCACAAGGCGCACAAGGCCATTGCCCAGGATTGGGGAATGCGGCGCAAGAAACAACCCACATGGGATAACCCCTGGCGATGACTGAACTCATCTATGACGTGCTGATCGATGGCAAGGGCTACATGCTGGCGAAGGGCGGCGCCGTCAGCGATGCCATCGCTACGCCCCTGGCGCCCAAGACCGTCAGCGGCGATCACGGCATGGCCGACTTCGAGCCGTACAGCTTCCTGGCGCAGACGGACATGAGCGCCGGGCTTGGACAGCTTATGATGGAGGACGCCACCGCTTACCTGTGGGGGCATCGCATCGACGCACGAGGTGAAAGAATCACGCTTGGGCCAAAGGTGGACTCGACCGAGAAAACCAGCGACGACGCCAGCGGCACGGTGGGCGAGATGGCGATCAACGGCATCGCCTTGAATCGGGCGCTTGGGCAGGAGCCGGAGAACCAGACAAGGGCCTGGCAGATATTGGACACGACCACGCCCA
>JAYRVL010000134.1:0-2097 GCA_041918575.1 Anaerolineae bacterium
AGGCCCACCTATTTGCTCGACTGCGGCCCGGCGCCCGCCGCGCCTGACCCGCTCAGCGCAGCGCGCGCCCTGCTGACTGCCAACGCGGCCTGGCTGGGGCTGCATCCCGACCTGGGCGACCTGACGCTCCTCAGTGTCACAGAAAGCCTGGGCGCCACCCATGTGCGTTTTCAGCAGACGTACGCGGGGCTGCCGGTCTGGCTGGCCGAGGTGGCGGTTCACATCAGCCGCGAAGGCGAAGTGCAGTTGATCCAAAACGGCGCGGTGGCGCCGATGGCGCTCGACACGCGGCCCGCAGTCACCGCCGACCAGGCCGCAGCCATCGCCGCGGCGGCCATTCAACTCGTGGCCGGCGAGCGCGGCCCGGTCATGACCGAGCTGCTGCTCTTTCCAACCGAGAAGGCGCAGGTCAAGGGACTGCAGCGCGGGGAGGTTCGCCTGGCCTGGCGTGTGCTGATTGCCAGCCTCCAGCCGTTGGGCGACTGGCAAGTGTTCGTTGATGCGCAGACCGGCGCCGTGCTCGACCAGTTCAACGCCCTGCTGCTGGACAGCGGCGCGGTGTATGATCCCAATGCGGTGCAGGCGAGCGGCAATCCCAATCTGCCCGACAACAACAATGCCAACAGCGCCGAGCTGCAGGCGGCGCGGCGCAGCGTCACGTTGGAAGGGATCACGGCCGGGCAGAACAAGCTGGTGGGGCCGTATGTCAACCTGTGTGCGCCGGGCATCAGCGGCGGCTACAAGCCGGCCTGCCAGGCCAACGAGCCGGCCCGCGTCTTCGACTACACGCGCGACAACGACAAGTTCGAAGAAACGACGATCTACTACGCGCTCGATACCTTACAGCGCTACATCCAGGGTCTCGGCTTCGACAACGTCAACAACCGCTCCATTTCGGTCCACGCCCATTACTACTCGCAGGACAATTCTTTCTTCAGCACGTCGGACAACGGCCTGCACTTTGGCGATGGCGGCGTAGATGACGCCGAGGATGCCGACATCATCGTGCATGAGTACGGGCATTCCATTCAGCACAACCAGGTACCTGGCTGGGGACCAGGTCAGAACACGGAGCAGCGCGCCATGGGCGAAGGTTTTGGCGATTACCTGGCTGCGTCGTTCTACGCCGATCACGGGGATGCCGCCTACCTTGCCAACCATGCGCCCTGCATCGGCGAATGGGACGCGGTCAGCTACGCGCCGCTGGTCAACGGTGCGCGCTGCCTGCGCCGCGTGGATGGCAAAGATGAGAGCAGCGGCGTGGACATCGGCCAATACAGCGGCACGCCATCCGAGGAGCATGACGATGGACGCTACTGGGCAGCCAGCCTGTGGTGCATTCGGGAACACCTGGGCCGCGAGGACGCCGATCGCCTGGTTCTGCAGGCCCATTTCTACGCTGCGCCCACCACCAGCAATCAGGCCTTCGAGCAAGGCGTGGATGCCTTGATCCTGGCCGACAGCACGCTCTACCAGGGCGCACATGCCGGCCAGATTTACGCCTGCGCCCAGGCTCGCGGCCTGGTTCCCGTCCTGCCGCTGGTCACGCCGACGCTGGTTTTTCCGGCCGGCGGCGAAACGCTGCTGGCCAACAGCCCCGCGTCCATCACCTGGGAGACCAATCAGGCCCCCATCAGCGCCACCTACACGCTGGAATGGACGGCCGACTGCACGCCGGCCACTATTTTTGCCGATGACATGGAGATGGGCGCGTCGCATTGGATCACCGGTCAGGTGGGCGCGGCCGGTTGGCATCTGCAGACCGCCAGCGCGCACAGCCCGACGCACGCGTGGTTCGCGGCCAGCACTGCCACGGTCAGCAGCCAATTCTTGCAGACCAGCCAGCCGCTGACGCTGCCCGACCGCGCCTTGCTGATCTTCTGGCACGCGTTCGATCTGGAGCGAGGCTTCGACGGCGGGGTGGTCGAACTGAGTACGAACGGCGGAGCAACCTGGACCGACCTGGGCAGCCTGATGACCGCCACCGGCTACAACAGCACAATTTCGACCAGCTTCGGCAGCCCGATCGGCGGCCGCCGCGCCTTTTCAGGCGACAGCGGCGGCTTCGTGGAAACGCGGGTGGATTTGAGCAGCCTG
>JAYRVL010000135.1:0-2614 GCA_041918575.1 Anaerolineae bacterium
GACCAGGCGGGTGACCATTGCCGGCGGCAGGGACGCCTCACCAGCCACGACCCCGGCCAAAAGATCGACCATCTCGTTGACATCCAGATTCTTGGTTAGATAGCCGGAAGCGCCGCTCTTGACGGCCTCGAACAGATCGTCCTCGCTATCTGACACAGTCAGCATGACGATCTTGACCTGCGGCATCTCCGCCTTGATTGCTCGCACTGCTTCCAGGCCGCCACAGCGTGGCATTTGCAGATCCATCAGGATCAGGTTGGGGCGCAAGGCGCGGGCTTGCTGCTGGGCTTCCAGGCCATCATGCGCCAGGCCAATGACATTGATCCCCCGCGCGACCAGTAAAGTCCGCAGGCCATCCAAGAAAAGCGGATGGTCGTCGACCAACAGTGCGCGTATATCGCCCATTATGGCTTGTTGATCTGGCGAAGCAGCCGCGCAGGGAAGCGTGAGCAACACCTTTGTACCATGTCCCGGCGTCGAGCGGATCTCCAGGCGCCCACCCACCTGCATGGCCCGCTCGCGCATGATGCTCAGGCCAAAGTGACCGTCGGTTGCGGATTCGGGGATCTGAAAGCCTACGCCATCGTCAGAGATGATGATCTGCGCCTGGTCATCTGCGAAGCTGAATAACACCTCGGCATGGGTGGCGTGGGCGTGCTTGCGCACATTACTCAGCGCCTCCTGCACGATGCGCAGGACTTGTTCTTCCACAGCTGGGGTAAAGGGGGCGCGCGGTGGATTCGGTGGATAGCTGAAGGTGGCCTTGACGCCGCTGCTTTCGGCAAATTGGCGTACATGGGTTTCGATGCTCTGGCGGAGGTCTCCCGGCGCCAGAGCTGGCTGGCGCAGCCCCAGAATGTAGTTGCGGATGTCGGCGTGGGCCTCTTGCGCGGCCTGGGTCATCTGCTGCAAGTTGGCCCGCGCCGCGTCCATTTGGCCTTCGGCCAGCATGGCTTGCACGGCTTGAGACTGTACATTGATATAACCCATCACCTGGCCCAGGCCATCGTGCAGCTCACGACTCATGTGTTCGCGCTCTTCGGCCGCGACCAGCGCCCGTTGCTGCTGCAGCACCTGCGCTTGCGCCGCCTCGCGTTGGTCAATCTCGCGGTGCAATTGCTTGTTTACGCGCGATAGATCGGCAGTGCGTTCGGCCACGCGCGCTTCCAGGCCGGCCAGCACATCGCGCAAACGGGCCACCGAACGGTTGAAGTGGTCGGTCAGAAAACCTATTTCGTCAGGATAGTGAATGGGTATCGCCGTCTGCAGGTCGCCTGCGTTGGCGCGGCGCACGCCCGCCAACAAGCTGGCCAGAGGTCGCCCCAGATTCACCCAGAACATCAAGGGAAAGACCAGCAGAACGAAAAGGCTGACGCCAATCATGAGGTAGAACAAAGGGTGGAGCAAGGTATCCAGGTGCTGTCTGAAATCGAGATAATAGTCTTGCACCATGCCCTGTTGCCCGCCGCTGATGATCCCTCCCGACGCCAGTTGCCCCAGATCAACGATCTGGGGCGCTTGCGGCGGCTCACCCGGCGTCGCGCCAATGACCCAGGGGACGGCGGCAGATTCGTCGGCGGGCTGATAGGTCAAGGCGTCGGGCAGGCCATCATAGCGGAATTCGAAGATGCCATCAGCGTACAGAATCGCCTGGAAGGTGTAGATGTCTTCGGGGTGATAGAAAGCAGGTTGCCGGAGCCAGGTGACGATCAGCCGCTCCGGTTCTTGCCGGACGAATACGCCCCCGCCGGCCTCCGGGTTCAGGTCGAGCAGGAGCGGGAAGAGGAACGGTATGTTGCTCCCATAGCTCAGGGAATAGCTGAAGAAGGAATCCAGATTGCTGCCCAGCGCGATGGCCCCATCGTTGTTGACGAACACTTTGTCATAAGTCTTGCCGAAGAAAAGAAAAACAAAGTCAAGCCGCGCCGCATAACCTCCGCTGCCCGGCTCAAGACTCTCTCCCACGATATACTGATTGCTCAGGTGAAGGTCAGCGCCCAGCTCGCGCTCGAAGTGGAGCGGCGCCAAACTGATGTCGTAGCCGCCCGTCTGGTTCGGTGTGAAACGTAAGGTGTGCTGATCGGGGAAGACCGGCTGATATGCGGCCGCGTAAGCGGGTGTGATCAGCCAGCCTACTGCACCCAACGCAGCAAGTACGACCGTCAGCGTCACCCCCACCAGCCGCACCATGAACGAGGTCGTTTCGGGCAGATAGTTGAGGTAGATAACGACAAAAAGGCCCAGAGTCGCCATGATGCCCACGGCGCGGCCGATTTGGAGAAATTCTGGCGAGATTTGGTAGAGGGATCGGAGGATATTCAGCAGGCTGATGCCAAAGGGCAACAGATAGATCAGCGCCAGGGCCAGCGCCGCGCGCGCCGCCCGCCCCTGGGGTCGCCAGAGAAAGCGAAGACCGGACGCGTTTTCCGCACCCGTCCCGTCCTGCCGCACCTGCCGCGCCGAGGCCGCCAGCGACTGGCGCACGAGCACGATCGGCGCCCACAGCAGCCCCGCGGCGATGGGAAGATCGGCCCAGTTGATCCGGTAGATTATTTCCCCCTCGGCCAGTTGTACGAAACGAGTGACGGCAAACACCGCCTCGTAGCCCAGATAA
>JAYRVL010000136.1:0-7206 GCA_041918575.1 Anaerolineae bacterium
CGGGCGGAGCATCGCCGGCAGGCGGCGGCGCGGCGGGCGGAGCATCGCCGGCAGGCGGCGGCGCGGCGGGCGGAGCATCGCCGGCAGGCGGCGGCGCGGCGGGCGGAGCTGGGGACGGCTCCTGCTCTGGTTTTTCCGGCTGATCGGCCTTCTCGCCAGGTGGCCGTGGCAGCGGGATGAAAGGCGACGGGAGATTGGCCTGCAGCGTGATCAAGTAGGGCTTCATGCCCCAGGTGAAGTTGAGATCGAAGTGTAGGTTGTCGTACACCGGGTCGAATTCCCGGTAGGAGAGAAAGTAGAGATAGCGGCCTTCTGGGTCGAAAGCAGGCCCGACATCGCGCAGGACCGGTTTGGTGGCTGCCCAGGTCTCGTTGGTCTCCAGGCGGGCCAGTTTGATGATCGAGGTTTGTTGGGTGTCGGCAAAACCGTAGGCCAGCCAGCGTGCATCTGGCGACCAGGCCAGCCCCCGAATGGGCCGATGGCGGCTGCGATCAATGACGCGCATCGTGGCCGCGTCCAGGTCAACCACGATCAACTCATTGCGGTGATTGCTCAGGGCCACCAGGTTTTTGTGCGGCGAAGTTGCCAGGCGCAAGGGGCGACCAATCTCCATCCCTTCCAGCCGCGCCACGGGCACATCAGCCTTGTCGGCCTGGTAGATTTCCAGGGCGTCTTCGCCGCCGGCGTCGCTGACCACCACCACGCGCTCTCCATCGGCCAGCCAGGCGGCTAAACGGTAACGGACGCCGTTGGCCTGACCGTACTGCAGGACCGCGCCTTCCCAGTTGGCCATGGCGAAGGGCTTGCCGCGTGCTGTGAGGGCGACGGCCCAACCGTTGGGATGGATATCGTAATCCTGCAAATAATCGGCCGCATCCACGAACTTGCGGTTGCGCTGCGCTCGTGAACTATGGAAAGCGATCGCGATGGGCTGCGCCTGATTCGCCGCGGGATCGAAGACGTACAGCTCGGATCCGGCATGGTAGACGATGCGCTGGCCGTCGGTTGCCGGGTGGCGCACGTAGAAATCGCTGTGATGCGTATGCCGGCGCACGTCTGCGCCGTCCGGCAGGCAGGAGTAGAGATTGCCGATGCCCTCGTGGTCGGACACGAAGTAGACACGCTCACCCACCCAGAGCGGCGAGGCGACATTGCCTTGCAGTTGCAGCAGACGCCGCCAGTCACCCTGACCGGTGGGGTCAATCCACAGATCGCCCATCTGCCCGCCGCGGTAGCGTTTCCAGCGCGCCAGGTCTGTGGCATGGCGGCCGATGACCATGCCGCCGGTTGGGCCAAAGGAGATGCTGACCGCCGGGCCGGTGGGCAGGCGTTGCGGTTCCCCGCCCTGGCGCGCCACGGCGTAAAGAAATGAAAGACGGCTGAAGGGCTGTCCGGTATCGCTGGCAAAGACGACTGCGTCGCTGGTCGGCATCCACCCGACAACGCGCGTGTTGGCGCCCAGGTAGGTCAGACGCTGGGCCGGCCCGCCCGCCGCAGGCATCACGTAGACTTCGGGGTGGCCTTCATCGCGCCCGGTGAATGCGACCCAGGCGCCGTCAGGCGAAAGGGCAGGCGTGGCTGCCTGACCCGGGTTGGAGGTGAGGCGTCTCGCCGTTCCTCCGGCCACAGACACCATCCAAAGATCATCTTCGCAAACGAAAATCACCGTTTCGCGGTGTAACGTGGGAAAGCGATAGTATCCGGCGTTGGTCATGACGAACCTTTCAGAGCAGAATGAGCCTGGGTTCAATCAGGCATGAGACAGAAGGACGAACAGCGCCCCGCAGACGATCGCCGCCTGGGGTATGGCGCGGGCTATCATACCATGTTTTGGTAAGACGCAAAAAACCGCCCCCAGCTTCAAGAATTGCGGACATACGCCAATGCAACGGCGACAAGACCTTGCGCTTTTGTCGCTTTCGGGGTATCATAAAACTGTTTGTAGCCGCCAGCCGCGGGTCCGCGGCGGCGCAGCAGGAAATATGAAGAGGAGTCCAAACATGACAATTATCGAAGATATTTCAGCCCGCGAAATCCTGGATTCACGCGGCAACCCGACGGTTGAGGTTGAGGTGGTTTTGACCGACGGCTACAGCGGCATGGCTGCGGTACCGTCCGGCGCTTCGACCGGTGTGCATGAGGCGCTGGAACTGCGCGATGGCGACAAATCTCGCTACGGCGGCAAGGGTGTTCTGAAGGCGGTGGAGAACATCAACGACAAGATCGCCGAACAACTGCTGGGCTGGGACGCGCTCGACCAGGTGGGAATTGACAATTTCCTGATCGGCCTGGACGGCACGCCCACCAAGAGCAACCTGGGCGCCAATGCCATCCTGGGCGTTTCGCTGGCCGTGGCCAAGGCAGCCGCCGCGGCCGTGGGCCTGCCGCTCTACCGTTACCTGGGCGGCGTCAGCGCGCGCACGCTGCCGGTGCCGATGATGAACATTCTCAACGGCGGCAAGCACGCGGTCAACTCGACCGATTTCCAGGAATTCATGGTGATGCCGGTGGGCGCGCCGACCTTCCGCGAGGGGCTGCGCTGGGGCGCAGAGACCTACGCGGCGCTGAAGAAGGTGCTGACCAAGAAGGGCTTTGGCACCAACGTGGGCGATGAGGGCGGCTTTGCGCCGTCGCTCGGCTCCAACGCCGAGGCCATCGAGGTGATCTTGCAGGCCATCGAGGCCGCCGGCTACAAACCGGGCGAGGACATCTGGATCGCCCTGGATCCGGCGTCGAGCGAAATTTACGATGCCGAGCGCAAGGTCTATGTTCTGGCCAAGGAAGGCCGCGAGCTGACCAGCGAGGAGATGGTGGAGTTCTATGTGGACTGGGTCAACAAGTACCCCATCATTTCGCTGGAAGATGGCCTGGCTGAGGACGATTGGGACGGCTGGAAGCTGTTGAACGCCAGACTGGGGCAGCGCGTGCAGCTCGTGGGCGATGACCTGCTGGTGACGAATGTGGAGCGCATTGCGCGTGCCATTGCGGAGAAATCGTGTAACTCGCTGCTGTGCAAGGTCAATCAGATCGGTTCATTGACCGAATCCATCGCCGCGGTGGACATGAGCCATCGCGCCGGCTGGACTGCCGTCACGTCGCATCGCTCCGGCGAGACCGAGGATGCGACGATTGCCGACCTGGTGGTTGGCTTGAACTGCGGCCAGATCAAGACCGGCGCGCCGGCCCGTTCGGACCGCGTGGCGAAGTACAATCAACTGCTGCGCATCGAGGAGCAATTGGGGGACGCTGCGGTTTACCCCGGCTACAAGGCGTTCAGGCAGACACACTGAAAAACGTTCTCCCTTGCGCCCTCATGTTGGTTCGCAGCATGCGTCAGAAAACAGGAGGGTTGCTGCCATGAAACCTGATCGAGCATCCCTGACCCGGCTCGTGGCGGGGAACAACGATTTTGCCGTTGATCTCTACCGGCAGCTCAGCAAGGCTCGGGGTAATCTCTTTTGTTCTCCGTTTTCGTTGTCCAGCGCGCTGGCGATGACCTTCGCCGGCGCGGCCGGCAACACGGCCGACCAAATGGCCCAGGTTCTGCATTTCGACCTGGACGACGAGGCGCTTCACGCTGCTTTTGCCCACCTGCAGGCCAGCCTGGCCGCGGCCCAACGGCCCGGCCAGGCGCAGTTGGCGCTGGCGAACTCCCTCTGGCCGCACATCGGCCATCCGTTCCTGCCAGAATTCCTGGCGCTGCTGCAGAGGTTCTACGGCGTCGGCATCACGCCTGTGGATTATGTCGCAGCGACCGAAGCGGCGCGCCAGGCCATCAATACCTGGGCCGAGCAGCACACCGCCGGCAAAATCAAAGACCTGTTGAAACCCGGCATTCTCAACGAACTGACGCGCCTGGCGCTGGTCAACGCCATTTACTTCAAGGGAACCTGGCTCCACCAGTTCGATCCGGCGCACACGGCCGAGGCGCGCTTTTGGCTGACGGCCAGCGAGCACGTCGCCGCGCCGCTCATGCAGCAAACCCGCCGCCTGCCGTATGCAGAAGTGGACGACATCCAGGTCTTGAGCCTGCCCTACGCCGGCGACACCCTTTCGATGGTCGTGCTCTTGCCTGCCAAAGAAAAGGGACTGGCCGGTCTCGACGCGCTGTTCACCGCGGAACGCCTGGATCACTGGCTGCAGAGCCTGCGAGAGCAAGGTGTACAGGTCATCCTGCCGCGGTTCAAGATCTCCAGTACGCTCAGGTTGGATTCCACCCTGCAAGCATTGGGCATGACCGACGCGTTCGGCGAGAGAGCCGACTTCTCCGGCATGGACGGGATCCCGCACTGGCTCTACGTCGCCGCAGTGGTGCAGAAGGCCTGGGTGCAGGTGAACGAGGAGGGCGCGGAGGCGGCCGCGGCTACAGCCGTTGTCATGACTCGCAGCGCGCCAGAGCCGCCGCCGGTCTTTCGGGCCGATCATCCCTTCGTCTTTCTCATTATGGACCACGCCACGGGCAGCATCCTGTTTTGCGGCCGCGTGGTGGATCCCAGCGTGGCGGGGTAGCCCTCCCCCTCAAACCCGTTCGACGGTGAGGGTCTGCCGGTTGATGCGGAAGTTGTGCGCCTGGGCCAGCACCTGCCTCACGAACTGCTCCGGCACATCCACCACCGTGTGATGATCCTGGATGAAGATCTTGCCGATGGCGTGACCGGGAACGTTGGCGTGATAGGCGATGGTGCTCACTACGTCTGCGGGACGGACGCCGTGCAGCCGTCCTCTGCTCAGGTTGAGGCTGACCATGCCGACTTCTGGCGCGCCGTGTGTTCGCCGCGGACGGCTGTCGCGAGGGGCGAGTCGTGTTTCGGGTGACTGACGGGCCGCCGCGGCGAACGGTTTGCGCCGCGGGCGCTGTTCTTCCACCTCGGTGATGGGCAGGATGGATCGCTGACCTTCGACGGTGCGCACGTGGCGCAGCGCAGCCGCGGCAATTTCCAGCGCATCGTAGCCCGCATCCACCAGGGTCGCGGCCAGGCGGCGTTCGCTGCCGGTGCGTCCCCGTTTCAGCCAGACCGTCACCTGCTCCAACAGCTGCTCTTCGCGGCGTTGTTCGATCTCGGCCACTGTGGGCAGGGTTCCGCGCATGATGCGCTGCTTGGTGAAGCCTTCGATGCGTCCCAGGCGCCAGCGCTCGGCCGGCGTGACCAGGGAAATGGCGATGCCGGTCTTGCCGGCGCGGCCGGTGCGGCCAATGCGGTGAACGTAAATCTCCGGATCTTCGGGCAGATCGAAGTTGAAGACATGCGAGATGTTCTCGATATCCAGGCCGCGAGCCGCAACATCGGTTGCCACCAGGACTTTGGTCTGGCCGCGGCGGAAGCGATTGAGCACGCGCTCGCGCTCCTCCTGCTCCAACTCACCGCTCAGTCCTTCGGCCGGGAAGCCGCGGGTGGACAGTTCTGCCGCCAGTTCACCCGCGCCGGCGCGGGTGCGCACGAAAATTAGCGCGCTGGTGATCGGTTCCATCTCGAACAGGCGGGTCAGCGCGGCCAGTTTGTCGGCCGAGTTCACCAGGTAGGTGCGCTGCTCGATGGACGCCACGGTCACCTGTTCGCGCTCCGTGGTGACGGCGCGGGGGTCGCGCAGATAGCGGTCGGCCAGCCGTCGAATCTCCACCGACAGCGTAGCTGAGAGCAGCGCAGTCTGGCGGGCGGCGGGTGTTGCCGCCAAAATGGTTTCGATGTCTTCGATGAAGCCCATGCTGAGCATTTCATCGGCCTCGTCCAGGACTACCATGCGCACCCGGCTCAGATCGAGCACCTGGCGTTCCATCAGGTCGAGCAGGCGGCCCGGCGTGCCAACGATCAGGTCAACCCCTTTTTGCAGGCGGTTGATCTGACGGGCGTACGCTTCGCCGCCATAAATGGGGAGGACGCGCACGTTGCGCTGTTGGCCATAGCCATGCAGCGCCTGGGCCACCTGGATTGCCAGCTCACGCGTGGGCACCAGCACCAGGCCCTGCACGGCGGCGTAATCGGCCTGCAGATGGTGCAGTAGGGGGAGACCAAAGGCCGCGGTCTTTCCGGTGCCGGTTTGAGCCTGGCCGATGATGTCGTGACCGGCCAGCAGAAGAGGAATCAAGGCGGATTGGATTGGGGTTGGCGTAGTGAAGCCAAGCCCTTCCACGGCCTGCACCAACTGAGGGTGCAAGCCCAATTGCAAAAATTCGGATGTCATCGTTTTTCACTTCTATCATGGCTGTTCTTCAGCCGATTGACTCACTGTTTCGATGACTCCGCTGCGCTTCACAGGCTCTCTACGCCATTACTGCTTCCCACGGCTTACACGCTCGCGCGTGGCGGCCGGCCACGGGCAAGAAAAGCGCCTGACCCTGTCAGGTCAGGCAGCCCGTTGGAATGATCGAGAACAGAATTCAATAATTTCTTGCCGCGTGTCCGCGTGCAAGGGGCGGGATTATCGCACAGCGCGGCCAAATTGGGAAATTGGCGCACCGCGTTGAAAAACAGCCGCGCCCCGCGCCGATAAGTCCGACCTCCAGGTCGGACGACGTTGGACGAGAGAAGCAAGCTGCGCCGCCGACGTCGTCGTCACGCTCGAACCTGCGACCCGCCGGTGTTGTAGGCTCGACTGAGAGAAGCAAGCTGCGCCGCCGACGGCGTTGTCGCGCCGGATGCGTGACCTACGGTTCGAGCGGATCGGTCGCTTACGCTTCGCCGCTGGTCATGATGAAGAGGGGCTTCATCTCGAAGCTCTTGTAGTGAGGGCGCAGGCGCTCGGTGTTGTAGAAGCGCCCGACATCCACCACCTTCTTGGTGCTGGTCACAATGTCCAGCGGCACGTGATCGTAGCGTCCGTTCTTCAGTACCACCAGCCGGCCATGCAAGTTTTGCAGGATCAAGTCCAACGCCAGGTTGCCGTAGGCCATCGGCACCACCGAGTCAATGGCGTCGGGGTCGCCGCCGCGCACCAGGTAGCCCAGCTTCTGGTTGATACATTCGATCTTCTTGCCGTTGTTGAATTTGGCCGAGGTCTCCTTGAGCTTTTCCGAAACCACGTCGCCGATGCCGCCCAGTTTGGCATGACCATACGCGTCCTTCTCCGCGTTGTGGAAAATCATCTCGCCGCCCTCGAACATGGCGCCTTCGGAAACCAGCACCACCGAATACTTGCTGGGGTTCTTGAAACGATCGGCCACGAGCAATTCAGTTAGATGCTCCACATTGAATTTGTACTCCGGGATCA
>JAYRVL010000137.1:0-4305 GCA_041918575.1 Anaerolineae bacterium
CGGCGGCTATTGGGCGCTCGCCCTGCGCGCTTCGTAGATCATTCTCAAGAAAGCAGGCAAAGGTGATCCTTTATGACAACAACCTGGATAAAGCCAACAGTTGACTCCAAGTTTCATATTGATTTTCATTGGTGGGAAAAGAGCGGCTTGGATTTCCGCCTCTATCTGCGCAACCAGTTGTGTGACGAATGCAAATCTCGTTTTCCCAGTCACCGCGACACAGAGTTGGTTGACTGGATTGACCCGGAGACTGCGGAAATCACGCGCACCGATGCGCTGTGGCAGTGTTTGCGCACCTATTGCGCGGCCAAGCCAGACTACGTCAACAACGGGTTGCCCCTGGCAACGGCCGTCTTTCGTCTCTTCCTGGCCAACAACAACGCCCCGTTAAGCCCCAACGAGATGCATGACTTGATTCCCTGGAAGCTGCCCGACGCGATTTTGCGCACCCTCGCGGCCGGCGACACCTATATGGGCATTCGTCCGGTACAGTTGGTTACACGCTAATCGTTTGGTAAATCTGAACGCGGAGAGAAACAAAATGGCGGCTCCCATTTTCCCTTTCACGGCCATTGTCGGCCAGGAGCGCATGCGCCGCGCGCTGATCTTGAATGCCGTTAGTCCACGTATCGGCGGCGTCTTGATTCGCGGCGAGCGCGGCACGGCCAAGTCTACGGCAGCCCGTGCACTGGCCGCACTGCTGCCCGAGATCGAGGTGGTGGCCGACTGCCCGTTCCAGTGCGACCCCAACCGCCCTGACCATCTGTGCGACAACTGTCGCGGCCGTCTGCAGCGCAGCGAAGTATTGCCCACGGCCATCCGGCGGACGCGTTTCGTGGACCTGCCCGTCAGCGCCACCGAAGACAGGGTGGTGGGAACGCTTGATATCGAAAAGGCGATCCAGCGCGGCGAGCGCCACTTCGAGCCGGGGGTGTTGGCCGCGGCCAACCGCGGGCTGCTCTACGTGGACGAGGTCAACCTGCTGGATGATCACGTGGTAGATATTCTGCTCGATTCCGCGGCCATGGGCATCAACGTCGTGGAGCGCGAGGGCATCTCGTTTCAGCACCCGGCTCGTTTCATCCTGGTGGGCACGATGAACCCGGAGGAGGGCGATCTGCGACCGCAGTTGCTCGATCGGTTTGCGCTCTGTGTGGACATGCAGGGCATCAACGATGCCAATCAGCGCGTGGAGATTCTGAAGCGCCGTATCGAGTTCGAGCATGATCCGGATGGTTTCCGTGACCGCTGGTACACGCCGGAGCGGCATCTGACCGAGGAAATTGACCAGGCCCGCGCCCGCTTGCCCCTGGTGACGTATGGACAGCGCGATCTGTACATGATTGCCGCGCTGACCGCGGACTTCAAGGTGGACGGTCACCGGGCCGACATCGCCATTCTCAAGACTGCCCGCGCCCAGGCTGCCTATGAGGGTCGCCTGAGCATCAACGAGCGAGATATTCTGCTGGCGGCCGAATTGGCGCTGCCCCATCGCATCAAGAAAGCGCCGTTCCAGGATATTGCCCTGGAATCGCGACAACTGGAAGAGCGCCTGCGCCAGATCAGCGCAGACATCGGCCCATCTGACGAAAGCAGTTCAGTCGAAAGCCAGGCAGCAGCGCCCAATGTAAAAAAAAAGATGACGTAAGCGATGAGTCGCAGGAGGGTGAGCCGCAGAGCGCCAGCGGTTCACCAGATCTGAACACCAGTCCCAGCCGGCCCGGCGAAGACAACAAGGCGCCGGCCGGTCGGCCGATCAAAATCGGCGATACCTTCAAGACCAAGAAACTCGACACTCCGCTTGACAGGCTGGCCCGTCAGCAGGCGGGCAAGCGCTCCGTCACTCGCACCAAACGCAAGCGCGGTCGCTACATCAAGGCGCGGCCTGCGCATGATCGCCCCACCGACATTGCCTTCGATGCCACCATTCGCACCGCTGCGCCCTACCAGATTCAGCGCGCGGCCATGCGCGCCGAACGGACCGTGGCCTTTGCTGTGCAGCGTCGCGACTTGCAGCAGAAGGTCCGCGTGCGCCGCACGGCCAACCTGGTGCTGTTCGTGGTGGATGCAAGCTGGTCCATGGCCGCGGCCGAACGCATGGAGGCCACCAAAGGGGCCATTCTTTCGCTGCTCATGGACGCGTATCAACGCCGCGACCAGGTAGGGTTGGTGGTTTTTCAGAAGGACCGGGCGCGGTTGGTCTTACCGCCCACTTCCAGCGTGGACCTGGCAGAGCGGGCGCTGCGCACCATTCCGGTGGGCGGCAAGACCCCGCTCAGCAGTGGGCTGCTATTGGCGTATGAAATCTGCATCGCGGCCCGCCAACGTGACCAGGAAGTGCTGCCCATCATCATCCTGCTCACGGACGGGGCTGGCAATGTCACCATGACGGGGATGCCGCCGCAAGAGGAAGCCATGCGCATGGCGGGGTTGCTCAAGGCGAGTCATGTGCGCAGCGTGGTGATCAACATGGAGCATGTGGCGTTCGATCGGGGACTGGCGAGCAATCTGGCTGAGGCCATGGGCGCGCCCTGCTTTACGCTGCCGGAACTGCGCGCCGAAGCGCTGGTGCGCACCGTGCGTCAGAACCTCAGGCCGTAGATGCGCTGCAGGCGCTGCATCTCCAGTGTTTCAACGGCTGCCACGAACGGTTCGATGTCACGCACCGGGTGAAATGCCCGGTAGCCTCGAATCAAGAAGGCCAGGGTAGGCTCCCAGCCCAGGCGCCGTGCGGGCAGGCGCAGCGCTTGCAGGTGCCAGTCAATCAAAGGCAGGCGACTGAGACCGGCGACGGAGCGAAGCGTGGCGGCGATGCGCTCGATCTGCTCAACCCGCGCGGGGTAGTTGTCGCACGCGCGGTAGGCCAACTCATACTCGGTCATGGTCCAGCCGTCTGCCTTGCCATGCTGCACCAACACATCAATCAGGGCGTCGTCCAGGATGTCGGTCAGTTCCACCAGTTCCAGTGATTCCTTCATCGTCGCCAGCGGCTTTGGCCCGACGATGTGAACCAGCTTGTCGTACAATTGGCGAAAGCGCGCATTGCGGTCATCGAAATCGTGCGGGCCATAAATGTCATCGAAGAAGAACTCGGCCAGGCGACCGTAGAGCGGCGACCGCGCCAGCGCTTCATGATCGCGGCGCAGGCGCTGGCTTTGGAACGATTGCAAACGGGCGCGCAGGCTGGCGCGTGCGGAATCAGGCGGGTTCCCTGGGGTCAGCGCCGATTTGTAGCGAACATGCATCCATTCAGGCATGGCAGCTTGCAGTGGGTGAGCAGATGGGGGGCCGAGGGCAAGGAAACGTCCCCGTTCACCGGCGCAGCGCCGGGCGCGGAGACGTTCCAGGCCACATGAAGCTTACGCGGGTTGGGCAATCAGGCTGGCATCCTGATATTTGCGCCCTTCATCAATCAGCATCACAGGGATGCCGTCACGAATGGGGTAGCGGTAGCCGTTGCGCGGGTTGATGAGCCATTTCCCGTCGGCGCTCAGGGTCAAAGCCCCCCGGTCCAACGGGCACACCAGAATTTTCAGCAGGTCCGGACTAAGATCGCCGCCCAGCTCGGTTTCTTGCAACGCTTCGGCTTCCGATGGGCCTGTATTTTCTGCGCCGCTCAAGTCAATGGCCTCCTGCTCGCCCAGGGTCTTGCGCAGAACCATGATGACGGCTGCAATCAAAACCAGGGGCAACAGCCACTTCAGCAGTTTCTTCATCGTCGTGATGATCTCCTTTTGGTTACTCACGAGCCTGGCCTGCGCTGCGCAAACCACGCGCCGCAGGCGCCAAGCCTCTTACTGAGTATCTTACGACGAAGCGAAGGACTTGGCAAATTCGTGTTTGGGGTCAATTTGCAGCTCAGGCCAGATGACCGTTATAATCGCGGCATGGCAATCCGGCAAGAGAGCGACCTGTACGCGCCGCTCAAGCGGTTTTTCGAGGAGCAGGGCTACGAGGTGCGCGGCGAGGTCAAGGACTGTGACCTGGTGGCGCGGCGAGATGAGCGGCTGTTGGTGGTGGAGATGAAGGTCTCCTTCAATCTGACGCTGGTGCTGCAGGGGCTGCGCCGCCAACAGGTGAGCGATCACGTCTATGTGGCAATCGAGACGCCGCGGCGCCAGCAGCGCGCGCGGCGGTGGCGTGAAATCAAAAATTTATGTCAACGGCTGAGTTTGGGACTGCTGATCGTCAATTTTCAGGTGGAGCCGCCGCTGGTCGAGGTGGCGCTGGAAGCCGGAGCCGGGCAAGCGCCCCGCCCTCGTCGCGCCAAACAGGCGCAGGTCACCGGCGAGTTCGATGGGCGCA
>JAYRVL010000138.1:0-2129 GCA_041918575.1 Anaerolineae bacterium
AGCGCAACCACGGCCAGCGATGAGGATGGCTGGCAGGCCGGCGCGGGCGCGCTGCCCGCTGTGCTGCACAGCGACGGCCGCGTGGACAAGGCCAGCGCGGTTTCGGATGAAGAAACCTCGCTGATCGCCGCAGCCTTCAGCGTGTTCGAGCTGCAGGGCGCGGCCTGGCTTACGACCGTCATCACCGGCACGGAAGATGGAGCCAACGGCAACAGTTTGCCTGCCCGGCCCGCGCCGCGCGTGATAGATCGCCTGGACGCGGCGCTGACCTGGCTGTGGGACAACCGCCGCGATACGGTCAGCGGTCTGATCTGGCGCGGACACACCACCGACTGGGGCGATGTAACCCTGGACCCCAGCGCGGCCAACCCGACCGATCTCGATCCGGCCCGCGCCTTGCGCGCCGCGTCGTTGTACGACCAGGTCCTGGCCTGGCGCGCCGGCCAGCAGGTGGCAACCCTGTGGGAGGCGCTGGGCGAGCCGAGCCGGGCCGCAATCTGGCGTCAGCGTGCGGCCGCTCTGCGGGCTGCGACCAATCGCGACCTGTGGCAGCCCTGGCGCGGTTTCTATCGCCTGCACATCCACCTGGCCGGGCCGGACTGCGCGGCCAAACCGCCCTGCACAGCCTGGCAGCATCCCTTCGACGAAGGCCGTCTGCTGGCGATCAGCAACGCCGTGGCCGTGCAAACCGGTTTCAGCAGTCCGGCGCAGTCGTGGGCCATCCTGGCTGCGTTGGCGCAGGCGCAGTTGGCGGCCGGCGCCAGTCAGCCTGGCCTCAGCCTGTGGCCGCCCTATGACAGCTGGACTTTTCCGCAGCCGGACATGCAGGCCGGGCGCTATCAAAACGGCGGCGTTTGGGATTGGTGGGCCGGCGTGCAGATCGAAGCCGAATTCAAGGTCGGTCACAGCCGCCGCGCCCTGCTGCATTTGCGTCAGGCGGCGCGGGCGTGGGCCGGTCATCCGGGTCAGGTCTACGAATGGCAGGCGCCAAACCTGCGACCAGGGACGCGTCAGCCTGATCTGGCTCAGGCCAGCCTGGCGCGTGATTACGCGGCCGGCGCCGCGACCCTGGCGCAGGCGGTCAACGCGGGGTTATACGGCGTGGAGTGGCAGGCGGATACCGGCCTGCGTGTGGCCGTGCGCCTGGGCGAGGCCCGCGGCGCCATCACCAGCACTTTGGCCGGCGCCGGCCGCGCGCTCAGCTACACCTACACGCCCGCGGCCGATTCCCTGGCCCTGTCCTACCGCACCTGGGGCGTGGGCGCGTTTCCGCTCTGGCTGCGCTTGCCGCCCGGCCGTGACGCCGCCGCGGTCACGCTCGATGCCGCGGACGCGGTCTTCACCGTGGAACAGGTGGGCGACGACCGCTACGTCGCGCTGACCGGCCTGCCCGGCATGCACACCGTCACCGTGCGCATCCTGCCCAGCCCGCCGTGGTGGGAACAGTGGCGGCTGCGCTGGCGCTATTTGCGCGAACCCGGCGCCGGCTGAACGCCGAGGTCACGCATTGGCAGCAAGCGCACTCTGTGCTAAAATAGGTAAGCCGTCTATTCAGTTTCACCTATTCATCCCCCCAGCCATCGGTGCCATGCGCAAAATAAGCTACATCCTAATTGCCCTTTTCATCGCCCTGCTCGGCGCTTCACTGCTGCGCAGCCCGCAGGCCGATCCGCGGCGCGACGCCCTGCTCCTGTTCCTGCTGGCCGGCCTGATCTTCGTCCTGATCGCCCGCCCGCCCGCGGCCTGGCCTGATCTGGCCGTGCGGCGGCGTTGGGCGCCCTGGGCCTTGGGCCTGACCGTGCTCAGCGTGCTGCTGGCCGGCGCTGCCATTGTGCTCTTCTGGCAGGCGCCGCCCGGCGCCTTGCAGTTCACCGGCCTGCCGTTGACCCTCTGGCTCATCAGCATTCCCCTGTTCATCGCCGGCGCCTGGGACAATGACCGCGAGGCGCAAGAACCACGTCAACAGCCTGACGCCGCGCCTGCGGCGAACAGCGCGAACGCGGCAAACGACGCGACCCTGGCGCTGACCGCCAGCGCCGCGCCGGACCCCGCGACCGCGGTTCTTGCCGAACCGGCGCCGGTGACGGCTGCGCCCGCGGCCAGGCGACCGTTCCGCGCCGCGCTGCGCG
>JAYRVL010000139.1:0-8287 GCA_041918575.1 Anaerolineae bacterium
AGGGCCAGCGCCTGTTCGTAAGCCTCCACCGCGGCCTGGTGCGCGTACAACCCGCGGGCGCGGTCGCCCAACAGCAGCAGGCAGGCCACGGCCTTTTCGGTCTCCTGGCCCTCGCTGCTCTGCCGGGCCGCGGTGTGATGCCGCGCCAGCGCGGCCAGCAGTTCATCATCGGTAGGCCCCTGTCTACGACCGGCCCGACGCGGGGATGCGCCCGGTTTGTCCTTGTACAGCAGCGCGCCGGTTTCCCCGGCAAAGATCTTTTCCAGGGCTTCGGCCGCGCGGCGGTGCAGCAAGAGACGCCGCCCCACGCTCAGTTGCTGATAGACCACCGATCGCGCCAGTTCATGCAGGAACTGGTACTCCTGCGCCTGTTCCAGCAGCAGCCGGCGGCTGAGCAGCTCCTCGATCGCGCTGACCGATTCCATCTCGTCGCGGCCGGCTGTCAGGAAGAGCACATCACGGCGCATCGTGTGGCCCAGGACCGCCGCGGCCTCCAGCATCTGGCGCGCCAGCGGCGTCAGGCGCTGCACGCGCATGGTCACAGCCTGGCGCACCGAATCGGGCAGCGGCAGCCTTGCCTCCATCGGCGCGGGCGCTGACAAAGGCCAAGCGCCCGCCTCCAGCAGCGCCCGCACCGTCTCCAGGAGAAAGAAAGGATTGCCGCCCGTGGCTCGATGCAGTTGGACAACGATCTGCTCATCCACGTCGGCATGGGTCACGAACCGCACGATTTCGCGCACCTGCGCTGCATCCAGCGCGTGAATTTCGATCTCGCTCAGCACGCCGGCGCGCGCCAGATTGTGACGCACATCTTGCAGCGCGGGCGCTTCTTCGACGCGCACCGTCGCCAGGATCAAAATGCGGCTGCCGTACAGCCGGCGCCCCAGGTAGGTCAACCAGTCGAGCGTGGCTGCATCGGCCCAGTGCAGGTCATCCAGGCACAGAATCAGCGGGCGCACTTCGGCCAGGTGCAAGACGAGCTGGCTGAGCGCGTTGAGCAGGTTCAGCCGCGCTTCGGCGGGGTCGGCGCTGTCGGAGGTGGAGGGCGGCGGCGCTTCGAGGGCCAATTCGGGCAGCAGACGGCTGGCCTGTTGACGCCATACCGGGGACGCCTGGGAGGCGAGCAGGGGCAGGTCGGGCAGGGAGCGCAGAGCCTCGCTGACGCCCTGGTAGGGGAGGGCATGTTCACTCTGCTGGACCGCGCCGCTGGCAACAAGGACCGCGGTCTGCTCCCGCTCGACCTGCACGAACTCGTGCATCAGCCGCGTTTTGCCGATGCCCGGCTCGCCGGCGATCCAGACGATGTTGCCCTGACGGCGCTGTGCGCGGGCCAACTGTTGCTGAAGTTGACTGAGCGCCTCCTCGCGCCCCAGGAGGGGGACTTCCGCGCCCGGCAGGCTGCTCCAGAGATGGCGGGTTGGCAGCCGCTCCAGTTGCTCCAGGCGGCCATACAAGATGGCCTGGTACGCGGCGCGCGTGGTGTCCAGGGGCTGCGCGCCCAGCTCCCGCTCCAGCACGACCACCAGCCGGTCGAACTGGCGTAGGGCCGCGTCGTGCTGGCCGTCGAGGGCAAAGAGCGTCATCAGGCTGCGGTGAATTTCCTCAGGCGCCTCATCCTGCGCCAGGTAGCGCTGCGCCAGGGCGATGCCGGTTTCGTAGTCGCCGGAGGCCTGGCAGTGATCGAGCGCCACGGTGACGGCAGTGTAGTAGGCGTTGGCAAGCGCGGCGCGTTCGCGTTCCAGCCACTGCTCATACTCCGCGCCTTCCGGCGCGGTCGAGCCAGGCAGCAGCGGCCCGCGGTACAGATCGAGGGCGCGGCGCAGCGCCAGCCGGCGCCCGGCGCCGACGGGTGTGGCGCACAGGCCGGTGAACGCGTCGGCATCGGACCAGGTCAGGGCCGGGTTCAGGCTGATATGGTCATCGCTCAGTTGCAGGATGTCCGCCTGGGGCAAGGCGCGGCGCAGATGGGTGAGCAGGTGGGTCAGGTTACGGCGGGCAGCGGCTTGATCGGCATCGGGCCAGAGGAGGAACACCAGGTCATCGCGAGCTACCGGGCGCAGGTGAACGGCCAGGCGCCAGAGCAGCGCCCGCGTCTGCCGGCGCGGAATGGTCAACGGCCGGCCGTGCCAGGAAATTTCGCTGGCGCCCAGGACGCGCACTTGCAGCGGAGCAGAAGGCGTGGATGTGGAAGGCAAGGCCTGTGGTGCGGACACGAATGCTGTTCTCTCCTCAGAGCGCGAGGAACCAGAGCCATTGTACCATAGTCTGCCATCCGAACAAGTTCGGGGTTGCGGGTTAGAGGGTTGGGCATGAGGTGAATGGAGAGACTCATTCCTGCGGCGGGTGCCAGCCGGCCATCACCCAACGGCGCGGGGCTTTGACCAGGTAATCGTTTGAGAGGTCAGGCAATAGCCGCACCGATGACCGCCTTCGGCGGCGATCTGTTCTCGCAGGCTTCTGGGGATACGGGCGCTCGTCATTCGGGAGGTGGCGCGATGACGAGCGGATTTGGATCACGAAGCCGCGAAGGGACGCGAAGCCGCGAAGGCGGTCGCCGCGGATGGGACTTCGTGGTCGGCGCGCTTCGTGATCTCAGCAGCGCCGCGCGCCTCCAGGCATCTTGTGGTATACTTGCACTCGAAGACAGAGACGCCTTTGGCGTCAACTCGTTGACCGAAACGGAGGGCAGCATGACGCAAGCGGCAGTGATAGAGACGCTCACGGTGGAGAAATACGAACTGATGACCATGCTTCAAGAAGCGGTGCGCGAGGTCGTGCGCGACGAGCTGGCGCGGTGGGCCGCCGGTGTTGTCAGCAAAGGCTGGGATATCGAAGAAGGCTCGGTATTGTGGGAAGATCTGCAGGCGCTGAAAGAGGAGTTTCGCGACGGCCGCCCGCAATTGTTCTCTCATTCAGAGGTCTTCGGCCCATGACTTACGAACCGGTCTACACCGCACGCTTCAAGAAGAACCATGAGCGGTGGCAAAACATGCGCGACCGCATCGAGGAAGTGACCGTGCAGGTGATTGCCGACCCGTACGCGCGCACCGAACGGCTGACCGAAAAAGGGAAGCTGAATTTGAGGGGATGCCGAAGCGTACACGTGGGCTATCACTTTCGCATCATCTTCGCGATCTGTGAGGAATGCAGGCAGGAACCCAAGTGCGAGTATTGTTTCTGCGCCGGTTTGCCCGATAATGCGATTTTATTTTTGACGGTAGGGCCGCATGACAGGGCGTATGTTATGAGGTAGAAAGCGCCTGTCGCGCCCTACGGTGACGCCAGCCTGCTTGTGGCCGAGGTCAAGGCACGGGTGGGCATCCCAGATGTGGCTTTTGCCTGGCGGTTGAGCGCGCCGCGCAAGGGGTATGCGGGGGTGCGGCTGAAAGAGGTGCAGGGTGCGGATCACGAAGCCGCGAAGTGACGCGAAGTCACGAAGCGCGAAGGCGGTCGCCGCGGATGGGACCTCGTGGTCTTCGTGCTTCGCGACTTTCGTGGGCCTTCGCGCCTCCGCGATCCAAACACCCCGACCGCCTGAGGGCTTGCCAACCCTCCGCCAGGGTGCTAAAATTCAAGACGGAAAGGAGGGACGCAGACGATGGGAAATACCTATGTTCTGACTGCCACGCGCGGGGGCGTCGGGTTGCCGGCTGCGCTTCTGAAGTCGCTGGGGCTGCGCGCCGGAGAACCGGTCCGGCTGACGACGCGTGAACAGCAGATCATCATTACGCCGTTGCACCAACCGGTATCCGGCGAACTCATGGCCGATACTGCGGAAAGATTCACGGTTGACGCGCTGGCAGCCGCCTTCCCGCACAGCGAGTTGGTTCGCCTGAGCCAGACGGCGCTCCAGGAGGCGCCCGCCCCTTATGATGTGGGAGAATTCGGCGAGGCGGCCCTCGAAGCCGAGCCAATCGAATTGTTTCCGTTCGATCAGGTCCGGTTGTCGAGCCACGATCAGGAGTAACCATGTCTGCTCCTTTTTACCTGGCGCCGCCGCCCGCCGCGACGCTGATCGGTCGTGGCGACATCTATGAGTTTGTGCCCATCCCCTGGCTTAATCCACCCGTTCATGTCCTGCGCAACTGGCAACAAGGCGCCGCCGAAGTGCAGCAGGCGAGTCGGGTCAAGGACGCTTTTCGCGTCGGCAGTCGCGACAACGCAGTGATCTGTAAGCGCATCTGCCAGCCCAGGCAGACCGGAGATGAGACAATGTCAGAAACAGCCACAGCGACTATCAGCACGCCCGATCCCAGTCCGGCGGCGATGGCTGTCTATCGCGCCACGGCGCAGCGCCGCGCAGCAGAAGCGGCGCGCGCGCTAGCCTCTCGACGCGCACGCGCGCAGGAAGTAGCGCGGCAGGCGGCGATGTTACTGAAGGAACAGTTCGGCGCGACACAGGTCGTCGTGTAGGGAGTGATTCTATGAATGGCATCTATCGCACGATTGCGGGGCGGATTCGCGCGGAGTCACAGGATTTGGCGCGCGTGGTCGAGCGCACCGACCGGATCTGGCAGCAGGCGTTGACATCTGGCGACGATTACTATGTGGACGCGACGGCTCTGAATCTGCATGGGTTCTACGCCGGGCTGGAGCGCCTGCTGGAAATCATTGCGGATGGCGTAGACCAGGCAAAGCCTGGCGGCGCACATTGGCATGATGAATTGCTGCGCCAGATGGCGGCTGAGATTCCCGGTGTCCGACCGCCGGTCTTGAGCCAGGAGACACGCGAGCGCCTGGATCGCTATCGCGGCTTCCGCCGCGTCGTGCGCAACGCCTACAATCTGGATCCGGAGCAGATCGGCGTGCTGGTCAAACAATTGGCGCCGACGATGGCGCGCGTCGCGCAGGAATTGACCGCGTTTGCTGATTTTCTGGAGCAGGTCGCGTAGAGGAACGTAGGTTGAAGTCATGGCCGACGGGAATGGAGTTCTTCGAGAGGAGGTAGCCCGGTCACAATGGGTCGCGCTTATTACCGTTGTAGCTGCAGGTGAACGATCTGATCCTGGAACTCATCTGGCCGGGCCGCGGCCCAGATAAGCCATAGATCGTCAAGGACAGCGCGAATGTTCATACGTCGTGGCAACTGAATGATGCCAGGAACATGGTGGCCGAGAGCCAGGTGGTCTGCGAGATGACCCGGCATGGAGGCGCGATTATTGGTGACCAGCAAACAGCCGTGGGCTTCGATCCAAAGCAAAACGCCGGGATCGGGTGTGCCTCGCACTGGCGCAAGATCATCACCGATCATGTATACGCGCAGATTGGGTTCCAGCCGTGCCAGTTGCGCCTGAATAAACGGCGGGACATGCTCGTCGAGCAAGAAGCAAATCGTACTCATGCGGGCGTGGCCACCATACCGCGCTGCTGGTCGCGTAGCCGCGCCAGTTCACGCAGGCGTTGCACAGCCGGAGACGGGTGCTGATCTTGTTGGTGGCGCTGTTGCTCGATCTCCTGATCTACCCGGCGCAGGTAGGTGTCTACCTGGGCGCGGTTGCGCCAGTAATAGGTCAGAGTGGCGTACACCTGCTCGACCGAGAGGGATGGGTAGCGCGTTGCGATCTGTTCGGCAAACAAGCCAAGTTCCAGGTAATCGGTCAAAATCGTCTCGATGCCGATGCGCGTCCCCTTTACACGAATGTCATCAGGCGCCAGGAAAGCGAAATAGTCTTCCAGTTGCATTGTGTCACCTCGTATTGTGCAAACCATGCTGTCCACGCCAACGCAGCAACGCGGCCGCATGAGCCTTGCGCAAGACAAAACGATCGGCCTCAGTTCGTAATCGTTCGAGTTCAGCGCGACCGCTGGGCGTGATCGTTCCGTTGGCGTTTTCTTCCAGCAGTTCATGATGGCGTGACCAGTTCTGGTTGAGCTGCGTGCTGCGCATGATTCGCCACAAATCATCATCACTCAGCCGATCTAGCGCCGCCAGGTCAGGCTGAAACTGCGCTGGCGCATCTTCCCAACTGGGAGGACTCCCCACTTGAAGCGCATGTACCAATACATCGTCAAGCGGTAGACGCATGGCCAGAGCCGCCTGTCTAAGTCGCTCATAGGTGATGTCCGGTAGTGTCAATGTAATACTCTGCATCGCCATAAGTCACCATGTGGTTCGTTCCTGGGCAACCTGGTATGTTGTGCCAGCGATTTCGCCGGCAGCAATCGGGCACCGTCAACCGGATTATAGCACGGTGAGCATGTAACCGGCAAACCGGTCAGCAAATCCAGGCTTTGCACAGCGGTCTCCACCGCCGAATCCCTCAATCGAAAGCCGGCAGGGTCAGGCGGCCCACTTCCCGGCCGTCCGCGGCCCGGGAGGGGATGAGCAACAATGGATTGCAACTACGATTTTGCAAGGTGATAGAAGAACTCATTCCTGCGGCGGGTGCCAGCCGGCCATCACCCAGCGGCGCCGGGCTTTGACCAGATACTCGTTGTTGAGTCGAAGAGTCGCGACGGTGGCGCGGCCACAGGCAGTCAGCCCGACGATCAGCGTGCCGTCGGCGCTCCAGGTGAAATGCTGGCGCCAGATTTGCCGACGAGGATCGAAGAGTGGGACGCGTTCGCAACTGTCGGGATCTACACCGTGAGTTTGCGTCGCCTTGTGTCCGTTGCACAAGGGGCACGCCAGCCATAGATTGTCTCGTTCGGTCGGTCCGCCAGCCGCGCGTGGAATGATGTGCTCGAGTTCCATCGGCATGGCGGTGTGATCTTGAGAGGTCAGGCAATAGCCGCACCGATGACCGCCTTCGGCGGCGATTTGTTCTCGCAGGCTTCTGGGGATACGGGCGCTCGTCACGCCGGCTGCTCCTGCTTGGCTGACATCGGGACGCGATAGCCGCGACGGGCCAGCAGCAGATAGGCATGCGCCTTACGCACCATCAGTTGGCCGTAAATGTGCATCAACTCTTGCAGACGCAGCGACTCATCCGGCTCGAGCAGACCATCACCCTGCTGCTCGAGCAGGCTTTGGGACTCCTCCTGTTCGGCAGGGGTCATCAAGGCTCGGGCTTCGCGCCACAGTGCAGCATCGTTTAGCAGGGTCAGCCCGGCCAACTCTGCTGCTTCGTCTGGCGCAACATCATCCAGTGGTGGCAGTACAGCCGCCAGGCTATCCTGCAACACGGTCTCGATAGGCTGCCTGGAAACCTGCGCCATCTGCCGGGCGGTGCGATAGAGCGATTCTGGCAGCTTCAAGGTGATCGTCTGATAGGTCATCGTCCGTCTCCTGTGTTCTTCGGCGCATTCCTGGACGTAATTTGTACGGTACTCTTCTCGGTTCACGATTGATCCAACGCCACGATGGTTGTGCTCTCACGCGGCAGATTCGCGCTGTCAGGCTTTCCGCGCAACTAACTCCTGTAGCAAGCTCCGGATACGATGAAGCAACTATCCTCATCGTCGTGATGGTTGTCCCAAAATTCGAGACTGCTTGTAGCTGCTGCTACTAGATCGTCAAAACGATCGGCAGGTTCTTCGATCACGAAAACGGTGACATGCGCGCCAACAGGGAAGGGCACGTGCAGCGCAATACGTCCTTCTGGTTCGACTTCCAAATCGTATTTCAGAGCAGTTTGCAGCATTTTGGCTCGTTCCTGGGAAACCTGGTGTATGTTGTGCCAGCGATTTCGCCGGCAGCGGCCGGGCATCGTCAACCGGATTATAGCACGGTGAACGAGTAACCGGCAAACCGGTCAGCAAATCCAGACCTTGCACAGCGGTCTCCACCGCCGAAGCCCTCAATCGAAGCCCGGCAGGGCCAGCCTGCCCACTTCTCGGCCGTCCGCGGCGCGGTAGAGGATGAGCAGCAATGGATTGCAACTACGAAGTTACGAGGTGAATGGAAAGACTCATTCCTGCGGCGGGTGCCAGCCGGCCATCACCCAGCGGCGCCGGGCTTTGACCAGATACTCGTTGTTGAGTCGAAGAGTCGCGACGGTGGCGCGGCCACAGGCAGTCAGCCCGACGATCAATGTGCCATCGGCACTCCAGGTGAAGTGCTCGCGCCAGTTCTGATGACGAGGATCGAAGAGCGGCGCCTGTCCGCCCGTTTGCGGATCTTCGGCTTGAGTGCGGCTGTGTTTGAACTCGTTGCATGATCGGCAAGCCAGCCACAGGTTATCGCGCACAGTCGGTCCGCCTGCAGCCACCGGAATGATGTGATCAATGCTGTAAGGGCTGCCGGTGAGTGATTCGTCCGATTGGCAGTAACCACACCGATGTTGTGCGTCCTCGGCAATCTGTCGGCGAAGCTCAGGCGAGACGTAGGTTGAGCTCATGGCAGGCG
>JAYRVL010000140.1:0-6652 GCA_041918575.1 Anaerolineae bacterium
CGGCCGCGCACCCGCTTCGTGGCCGACTTCATCGGCCAGGCCAACTTCGTCGAAGGCGTGGTGCGCCAGCGCCAGAATGACCACTTGGTGGTCGAAACGCTGGGCGCCGTCTTGACTGCGCCGGTCGCGGCCGACGCCTTTGCCGTGGGCGAGCAGGTCACCGTGGTGGTACGCCCGGAGATGGTAGAAATCAACCCGCCGCAGCCCAGCTTCGACGGCATCATCCGCCGCGCCGCCTACCTGGGCAACGTCATCGAGTACGACGTGGAGATCGCCGGTCGCCTGTTGGCCCTGGTCGAGCGCGACCCCCGGCGCATGACCCTGCACCCCGAAGGGACCCAGGTCGGGCTGCGGTTTCTTGAGGATTGCCTGTACGTATTACCGACATGAAACGCGCCGTATGGCGGCTTGAGAGCACGGAGTAGTAATGCGAAGATTCGGCGAAAAACTGCGCAGGTTGCGTGCGCAACACCACATGACGCTCAAGGATCTTGCCGCAGCACTGGGTTTCTCAGCGCATGGATACATCAGCGAAATCGAATCCGGCAAGAAGCGCCCAACTGTAGATTTCGTTCTGAGTGCAGCACGCCTTTTCGATGTCGCCACAGATGTGCTTCTCAAGGATGAGCTTGATCTGCGTGAATAATCAATCTGAAGTCAGGGAGAAACAAGAACCAAATGTCATTTGCGAGTTTCGATCTTCTCTTTGTGGGCCATTTCGCCGTAGACCAGATCATCGTGGATGGCATCTCCGAAACGCTGGCCGGCGGCGGCGTTTATTACGGGGGTGTGGCCGCGGCGCGGCTGGGCGCGCGGGTCGGCGTGGTGACGCGGCTGGCCGCGGCCCATTTTCCGCTCCTGGATGAGATGCGCCGCGCGGGCGTCGCTGTGTTTGCCGCGGAGGCAGCCGAAACCTCCGGCATCGCCAACTACTACAGCTCGGCCGACATGGAGCGCCGCGTCTGCGTGCCGCTCGGCTTCGCCGGGCCGATCCAGCCCGCGGATCTGCCGTGGAACCAACCCAACCCCGCTCCGTCCGACTTCATGGCTCGCATCTACGCCATCTCGCCCATCATCGCCGGCGAGGTGGACCTGCCGCTGCTGAACATGTTGGCCGACCGCGGCCCGGTGGCGCTCGACATCCAGGGCTTCGTGCGCGTGCGCGTGGGCAGCGAACTGCTCTTCCGCGCCTGGCCGCAGATGGCCGAGGGGTTGGCTCGCGTCACCTATCTCAAGGTGGACCGCGCCGAAGCCGAAGCCTTGACCGGCGAAACCGGCCTGGCTGCCGCGGCGCGCATCCTGGCCGGCTACGGGCCGCGCGAGATCGTCCTCACCCAATCGGCCGGCGTCACCGTCTACGCCGATGGCCAAATCTTCACCGCGCCTTTTACCCCACGCTCCCTCGCCGGCCGCACCGGCCGCGGCGACACCTGCTTCGCCGCCTATCTGACCAAACGCCTTACTTCCTCTCCGGCCGAAGCCTGCCGTTGGGCCGGCATCGTCACCAGCCAAAAGCAGGAGCTGCCCGGCCCCTGGCGCGGGTCGGCGGCCGATATCCAGTTTGTGTTGATTGACGCCAGCGGCTGACGCGAGTACAATGCAGCCGTCTCGCATCGTGCGTCGCGAGACAGGTCAGCAAGAGGAGCATTGCCATGGCTAAAGCACTGGCCCGCAACACTGGGCTTTCTTTCGAGGAGTTCACCATCGGCGATTCGATCACCAGCGTCGGCCGCACCGTGACCGAAACCGACATCGTCAACTTCGCCGCGCTGAGCGGCGACTGGAACCTGATTCACACCGACGCCGAGTATTCGCGCCAGAGCCTGTTTGGCGAACGTGTCGCGCATGGCCTGCTGGTGCTCTCGATTGCCAGCGGGTTGGCCGTGCGCCTGGGCTTCATGGAAGACACCGTGCAGGCCTTCATGGGCATGGAATGGGAATTCCGCGGCCCGGTCAAAATGGGCGACACCGTGCGCCTGCGCGCCGCCATCGAAGACAAAAAAGCCATGCCGCGCCTGGGCGGCGGCTTCGTCACCTTCAAGATGCAGGTGCTCAACCAGCGTGACGAGATCGTGCAGCGCGGCGCCTGGAAAGTGCTGGTAAAATCCACACCAGCGCCCCCGTTTGGACAGGATTGACAGGATGATCAGGATTTTCGCCCGATGGTGGGCAAAACAATCGGCGCGGAGAGCCAATGATCCCGTAGATCCTGTCTCTGTCCCTGGCAACCTGAGTAGCCACAGATAAACCATGAATCCGAGATCACTCAAACTCCTGGAGTACGGCAAAATTCTGTCCCTGCTGGCCGGTTTTGCCGATTTTTCAGGTGGACAGGAACTGGCGCTGGCCCTGCTGCCCACCGATGACCTGCGCCAGGCGCAGGATTGGCAGGCCGAAACCAGCGAGGCCCGGCGTCTGCTGCTCGAAAACCCCAACCTGCACCTGGGCGGCGTCTTCGATGTGCGCCCCCTGCTGGCGCAGGCGCAGCGCGCCATGACTCTGCGGCCGCCCGATCTGCTCGACATTCGCAGCACGATCCTGCGCGCCCGCGCCTTGCAGCGCTCCCTGACGCGCGCCGCCGAGGTTGCTCCTCACCTGGCCGACCTGGGCGCCCGCCTTCAGGGCAGCGAGGAAGTTGCCCAGGAGATTGGCCGCTGCATCAGCGAGCGCGGGGATGTGCTCGACAGCGCCAGCGATGCCCTGCTGCGCATCCGCCGAGAACTGAAGGTAGCCCACGATCGGCTGATGACCACCTTGCAGCGCCTGGTCACGGCCACGCAGAACCAGCCCTATCTGCAAGAACCGATCGTCACGCAGCGCCAGGGGCGCTATGTCATTCCCCTGCGCGCCGAATTCAAAGGCCGTATCCCCGGCCTGATCCATGACCAATCGGGCAGCGGCGCCACCCTGTTCATCGAGCCGCTGGCTACCCTCGATCTCAACAACACCTGGCGTGAACTGCAACTGGCCGAAGAGGAAGAGATCGAGCGCATCCTGGCAAAGCTGACCGCGCTCGTCGCCAGCCAAGCGCCCCCCATTCAGCGCACCGTGGAAACCCTGGCCGAACTCGACCTGATCCTGGCCCGCGCCCGCTTTGCCGAAAGCCTGCTGGCCGTGGAGCCTGAACTGCTGCCGTTTCGACCGCAGTCCGTGGCCCGCCCCGGCCAGGGCAAGCGCGGCCGCGGCCGAGCCGCCGATGAGCAGTTACCCGCCATCATGCACCCCGGCTCCAGCATTGACCTGAAGCGCGCCCGCCATCCCCTGCTCGACCCGCTGACCGTGGTGCCCATTGATGTCTGGATTGACGACAGCTACTACAGCGTCATCGTCACCGGTCCCAACACCGGCGGCAAGACGGTTGCCCTGAAAACGGTGGGCCTGCTGGCGCTGATGGCCCAGTCCGGCATGCACATCCCGGCCGACCAGGGCAGTCGTCTCAGCGTGTTCGAGGGCATCTACGCGGACATTGGCGATGAACAGAGCATCGAGCAGAACCTCTCCACCTTCAGCTCGCACCTCACCAACATCATTGACATCCTGGAAGAGGCCGACAACCGCTGCCTGGTGCTGCTGGATGAGCTGGGCGCGGGCACCGATCCTGAAGAAGGCGCCGCGCTGGCGCGCGCGCTGCTCAGCTTTCTGCTCGATCGCGGCGTCACCACGTTCGCCACCACGCACTACTCCGAACTCAAGCTCTTTGCCCAGGCCACGCCCGGCGCCAAAAACGCCAGCGTCGAATTCGATGTCGAAACCCTGGCGCCCACCTACGAACTGAGCATCGGCCTGCCCGGGCGCTCCAATGCGCTGGCCATTGCCCGCCGCCTGGGCCTGGCAGAGCCAATCGTAGCCAAAGCCGAAGCGTTGGTGCGCCCAGAGGCGCTCGAATCGGACGTGCTGTTGACCGAGATCAAATCGGCCAAGGATGCCACCCTGAAAGCGCAGGGCGAGGCCGAAATTCGGGCGCGGCAGGTCCAGGTGCTCGAAACCGATTTGCGTTACCAGATCGCCCACATCGAAGAAGCGCGGCGCGCAGTGCTCAACCAGGCGCGCGAGCAAGCACAGGGCGAGCTTGAAGCCCTGGCCGTTGAGCTTGCCAGACTGCGCCAACAGATGTCCAGCCTGGGTACGCCCGGCTCTCCCCAATCCGCGCACCGCGCCTTCCTGGCCCAGGCCGAAGCGACCCTGGCCACCCTCACCGTGGAGCAGCGCAGCCTGCCAGACAAGGTGATTGAAAAGGCGCCAGAGGTTGCGCTCGACGGCCCGATCGGCGTTGGGGACCGCGTGTGGGTCGCCAGCCTGCAGGCCAGCGCAGAAGTAGTCGCGCTGGATAGCGCCGATGCCCAGGTGGCCATCGGTTCTTTTCGCATGAACGTGCCTGTGCGCAGCCTGGAACTGCGCGCCAAGGCGGCCGACCTGGGCGATTCCAGCGGCAGCAGCAGCGGCAGCAGCCGGGCGGGCGGCGGCCTGGCCCCCTCGCCTGGCCTGGAGCTTGACCTGCGCGGACAGCGCGCAGAGGATGTGCTGCCCATTCTGGAGAAATACCTGGACGACGCCTTCCTGGCCGGCCTGCCCTGGGCGCGCATCATCCACGGCAAAGGTACCGGCGTCCTGCGCCGCATCGTGCGCGATGAGCTGCGCCGTCATCCCCTGGTCAAAGAAGCGCAGAGCGGCGAACACAACGAAGGCGGCGACGGCGTCACCATCGTCAAATTCATCCGTCCCCAGTAACCAACGGCGTGTTCGGTTCGTTCTGATTCATGCCGGGCGGAGGCCAGCGTCAACTGCGTTCTTGGGTTGGTTACGTTATGTGGACTGTAAGCCAATCCTGCTATCCTCTGTCGTGCGTTGTTCGTGTGAACCAGGAGAGAGGAGTCAACTTCGTGAATCGTCCAGAAGAACAAACAGTCGCCCATGTGATCCCAGGGCCTGTACAGCAACTGTGGTTTCAGTTAGGTTGGCGGATCGTCCTCAGTGTCGCGATCCTGTGGCTCATCGTGCGCATGCACTAACCCTGCCCTCCATAAGCACAAACGTTCTTGCGCGTCGCTCGCTTTTGCGGTAAAATCGCGGCATGGAAAACATCGAACGTCTTGGCTTCTTCTACCTGGGCAAACCCTACGATCTCAAAACCGGCCAGGTCGCGGAGCGTCCCATCCTGTACGACGCGCGCGACCTGACCACCCATGCCGTCTGCGTGGGGATGACCGGCAGCGGCAAGACCGGCCTTTGCATTGACCTGCTCGAGGAGGCCGCGATTGATCGGGTGCCGGCCATCGCCATTGACATCAAGGGCGACATCACCAACCTGCTGTTGACCTTTCCTGATCTGCGCCCGGCTGATTTTCGCGCCTGGATCAACTTGGACGATGCCCGCCGGCGCAATCAAACCGAAGATCAATTTGCAGCCGCCGCCGCCCAAATCTGGCGCGATGGCCTGGCAGCCTGGGGCCAGACGCCAGAGCGCATCCGCCTGCTGCGAGACAGCGCCCAATTCCTCATCTACACGCCGGGCAGCGACGCCGGGCTGCCGGTCAGCATCCTGCACAGCCTGGAAGCCCCGGCCATGGATTGGGAACAGCAGGCCGAAGAAGTGCGCGAGCAGATCAGCGGCGCCGTGTCGGCCCTGCTTGGGCTGGTGCGCGGCAGCACGGACCCGGTGCGCAGCCGTGAGCACATCCTGCTTTCCACCATTTTCGAGCATTTCTGGCGCCAGGGCCAAAACCTCGACCTGGCTACCCTCATCGCGGCCATCCAAAATCCGCCCGTGCGTACCCTGGGCGTCGCCAATGTGGACACCTTCTTTCCCCAGAAGGATCGTTTCAACCTGGCGATGGCCTTCAACGGGCTGATGGCGGCTCCTTCGTTTCAGATGTGGCTGACCGGTCAACCGCTCGATGTGGGGCAACTGCTGTTCAGCCCAGACGGCAAACCGCGCCATTCCATCTTCTACCTGGCGCATCTCAACGACACCGAGCGCATGTTCTTCGTCACCCTGCTGCTCGGCCAGATTTTGACCTGGACGCGCACTCAGCCCGGCACCACCAGCCTGCGTGCGCTGGTCTACATGGATGAGATTTTCGGCTATTTCCCGCCGGTGGCCGAACCGCCCAGCAAGCGTCCCCTGCTCACCCTGCTCAAACAGGCGCGCGCCTACGGCGTGGGCATCGTGCTCGCCACCCAAAACCCGGTTGACCTCGATTACAAGGGGCTGAGCAACGCCGGCACCTGGTTCGTCGGCAAGCTGCAAGCGCAGCGCGACAAGGATCGTCTGCTCGATGGCCTGGAGGGCGCGCTGAGCGGCAACGACGGCGGCTTCGACCGCGCCTGGCTGGACAAGACGATCTCCGCGCTTGGCAATCGCGTATTCTTGCTGCACAATGTGCATGAGGGTCGCCCGCAGGTCTTTCAGACGCGCTGGGCGCTTTCTTATCTGCGTGGGCCATTGACGCGACCGCAGGTGCGCACGCTCATGGCCGGCATCAAGGCGCAAACTGCCAACGGACAGGCGCCGGCCGAAAGCGCCGCGCCGGCGCCCGCAGCGCCTGCTGAACCGTGGTGGGCCGCGCCCGTGGCGCCAGGCTCGACGCCGGCTGCTCCGGCGCCGGCCGCGCCATCTTCGGTCCGGGCAGCGACGCCCGCGCCGCGCCCGCCG
>JAYRVL010000141.1:0-2223 GCA_041918575.1 Anaerolineae bacterium
ACCAAGCGCTCGACGCGTCCGCGCAACTGCGGGTGCTAGTTCAGTCGGGATAACAGACCGTCATCTTCAAGGGACAGCGGAGAGATTATGTGCAGTCATCTCCCTTATCAAGGGTTACCGCTGTATTTTAACCTATTATATCATTTTGGATCGCGACCCTCGCTAACCTCTCGGCAATGTCGTTGTCACAAGCCGAGGCCATCCGTGCCGTCCTCAAAGGTCAGCCCTTGGCCGCGGTCGATGAGGTTTTCGAGATCATCCAGTCGCGCGCCCATGGCGCCGTCCATGGGCGCGCCCTGGCCATGGGCCGCCTGCGCCTCAGCGCGCTGTTGGGACGTGAGCCCTGCCGTGAGCGAAATCTCGTGCTGGCGATGATCGCCGCCCGGGTGCTTGGCCCGCAGAGCAAGCTGGCGACCACGCGCTGTTGGGATCACAGCACCCTCGGTGAACTGTTCGGGGTCAGTGATGCCGATGAAAATGAGCTGTATGCGGCCCTGGATTGGCTGCGGGAGCGCCAGCCGGTCATCGAACAGTGACTGGCCAAGTGCCACCTGCAGGAAGGTGGGCGGGTGCTCTACGATCTCTCCTCGAGCTATTTCGAGGGTGAGGCGTGTTCCCTGGCCGCCCGCGGCTATTCGCGCGACGGGAAGAAAGGCACCTTGCAGGTCAACTACGGCCTACTGACGGATGCGCGCGGTTGTCCGGTGGCCATCTCGGTGTTCGCGGGCAATACCACCGATCCGGAGACCCTGCTGGAGCAGGTGGAGAAGCTGCAGCACGACTTCGCCCTGCAGTCGGTGATCCTGGTAGGGGATCGCGGCATGATCTCGCAAGCCCAGGTGGAGGCACTACGTGAGCATGCCGGGGTGGCCTGGATTGCGGCGCTCAAGAGCGGGGCGATTCGCCAACTGGTGGCGGCTGGCACCATGCAAATGGATTTGTTCGACGAGCGCCGTCTCTTCGAGTGCGCCCACCACGACTTTCCCGGCGAGCGCCTGATCGCGTGTCGCAATCCGCAACTGGCGAAGTTGCGCGCGGCCAAGCGTTGCGAGCTGCTGGCCGCCACCACCGCCGAGATGGAGACCGTGCAACGGATGGTCACCACTGGCAGGCTCAAGGATCCTGACAAGATCGGCGTGCGCATTGGGCGGGTGATTAATAAGTACAAGATGGCCAAACATCTGGTGCTGGACATCAGCGCCACGCAGTTCGCCCTCCACATCAATGAGGAGACGGTGGCTGCGGAGACGGCGTTGGACGGATTGTACGTCATTCGCACCTCCCTGCCGGCCGCGCAGATCGACAGCGCCGAGGCGGTGCGCCATTACCAGGGATTGAGCCATGTCGAGGCAGCGTTCCGCTCCTTGAAAAGCGATGATCTACAGATTCGTCCGATCTATCACCACACCGAAGAGCGGGTGCGTGCTCATCTGTTTCTGTGCCTGCTCGCCTATTACGTTAAGTGGCACATGGGCGAGGCCTGGCGTAGTCTGCTCTTCGCCGATGAAGATCAGGAGCGCCTGACCCAGCGCGACCCCGTGGCGCCAACGACCCGTTCCGATGCGGCCTTAGAAAAAATAGCCAGTAAGCGGCTTACCGACGGCACGCCCGCGCACAGCTTCCGAACGCTCCTCAACGCGCTCTCCACCATCGTCCGCAATACCTGCAGACGCAAGAACGTCGACGCCGACGAAGCAACCTTCAACATCGATACGACCCCCAACCCCAAGCAGCAAGCGGCACTCGATTTGATCAAAGCGATCCTTGTGTAGCCAAGCGCTTGCATCGCGCATTTTCTGTAAACACTCAAAGTATCAGTCTACTATGCCATCTTCAGGACTGGAACTTCGGGCTAAAAAAAAGCCTGGCAAGTTGCCAGGCTCAAAGCTCTTCTCAATGATTGAGAGAGACGAGGAGGACCTCGTGCTTCCGCGAGCGACGCACGCTGCCGCGGAAATCGCCAAGCCACGTCAGACGCGACCTTGGTTTGAAGGGGTGGACCTTCTCTGGGAAGGTCCGAAGGCACCGCCGGTCATCGTGGCGACGTCGAGCAGCACCTGGTAAGGCTGGTCCAGGACCAGCGTTGACTGGCCCAGAACCCAGCGGTCTCTTAGTGCATGAAGAGGCCACCATTGACCGGGATGTTGGCCCCGGTGATGTAGCCGGCATCGTCCGATGCCAGGAAAGCGATGGCGGCAGCGATCTCTTCCGGCTTGGCCATGC
>JAYRVL010000142.1:0-2355 GCA_041918575.1 Anaerolineae bacterium
GCCGACGATCCGGCCGTCGCCGCGTTTGCCGACCGGGTCGCGCATCTGCAACACGGGCGGCTGCTCTCCGTCACTTCGTCAGCCGATGTTCCCAAAGATGCCGCGGCAGCTGCTCGGTCAGGCGAGAGCGCGCAACCCAGCGCCATCGCAGTGCGCTCTCGCCAGGGCGCACAGCCCGGTTCGGCCCAGTCTGCTGACCACAGCCGGCAACGCCTGGCCGCCGGACCAGCGGCTCCAAATGTACCCGGAATCAAGACTTCAGTCGGTCTGCCACAGGATTCTCAAGTGCCCGGAATCGAGGCTTCAGCCGGTCTGCCAAAGGATTCTCAAGCGCCCGGAATCGAGACTTCAGCCGGTCTGCCACAGGGTTCTCAAGCGCCCAATAACCGGCTAAAGCCTCCATTTCAGATGTCTTCAGCGACCACATTTGGAATTCCTGCCGCCGGACAGCAGGCGTCGGGAGCGACCGCAGCCATCACCCTGGAGCAGCTTGGCTTTGCCTATCAACCCGGCCGGCCCGTGCTGCAGGACGTCAGCCTGACCATTGCGGCCGGCGAGTTCGTGGCGTTGGTCGGCGCCAATGGTTCCGGCAAGACCACCCTGGCCAAGCACCTGATCGGCCTGCTGCGCCCAACCCAGGGGCGCCTGCTGATCCAGGGCCAGGAAAGCGCTCGCCAGAGCGTGGGTGCGCTGGCGCGCCAGGTGGGCTTCTTGTTTCAGAACCCGGAACGCCAGATCTTCAGCGCCACGGTGAGCGACGAGGTCGCCTTTGGCCCGCGCAACCTGGGATTGCCGGCCGCAAGCGTGGCGCAGCGGGTGGCGCAGGCGCTGGCGCGCTTCGATCTGACCGAACTGGCGGGGCAGCCGCCGGCTGTGCTCAGCTTCACGCAGCGGCGCCGCGTCACCCTGGCGGCGGTGGCGGCCCTGGAAACGCCCATCCTGGTGTTGGACGAGCCGACGGTCAGCCTGGATGCCGAGGCCCGTGGCGGGCTGCTGGCCTGGCTGCACGAACGACATGCGCAGGGAAGCACGTTGGTACTGGTGACGCACGACCTGGCGCTGGTGGCGGATCATGCGCAGCGCGTGCTGGTGATGCAGGACGGCCGCCTGGTGGCTGACGGCGCGCCGGGAGAGGTGCTCAGGCAGCAGGCCCTCCTGCTTGAGGCTGGTCTGACGCCGGCGCCTGTCGGGGAGACGTCCCATGCGCTTTGATCTCTTTGTGCCGGGCGCGTCCTGGTTGCACCGGCTTGATCCGCGCAGCAAGTTCCTGCTGGTCGGCGTGCTGCTGCTGATGGCGCTGTTGCTCAAGCACCTGGCGCTGCTGGCCGGGCTGCTGGTGTTGACTCACCTACTGCTGGTCGGAGCCGGGGTGCCCTGGTCGGCGCTGCGCTGGCTGTGGGCGCGCATGGCCCCGCTGACTTTCTTCATTCTGCTGCTGCAGCCGCTCTTTGCCAGCGGGGCCGGTGCGCCACTGCTGCACATTGGCCCGCTCGTCGTCACCAGCGGCGGCGTGCTCGATGGCATCAGTTTTGCCTTGCGCGCCAATGTGATGGCTTTCGCCGCCTCGCTGTTGTTGTTCGTCACCGAGGCGCAGGCGCTGGTGCTCGGACTGATGCGCCTGGGGCTGCCGTTCGAATACGGCATGACCTTCAGCCTGGCCCTGCGCTACCTGCCTACCACCT
This sequence comes from Anaerolineae bacterium, assembly GCA_041918575.1. Classification (GTDB taxonomy): domain Bacteria; phylum Chloroflexota; class Anaerolineae; order SSC4; family Amarolineaceae; genus Amarolinea. The sequence goes on from JAYRVL010000142.1 coordinate 1,683, forward strand.
ACGGCCTGTGGGTCAACATCATCGAGGCGCAGCAGGCCCGCGGCTGGACGCCGGAACGGCAGCATTTGCTGGCGCGGCTGGCCGCCTACCGGCCGGTGCTGGTGGCGGTCATCATTGCGGCCCTGCGCCTCAGCCAGGATGTGGGGTTGGCGCTGGCCTGTCGTGGTTTCGGCGCAGCAGGCCAGCGCAGCGTCTGGCAGGATATTCACTTCACGCGCACCGATGCCTGGATCTGCGGGGCCGTCAGCGTGGCCTTTGGGCTGTTCCTGACCGGCCGTTTGCTCTTGGGCTGGGGCGCGACGACGTGGTGAGAAAGAGGCGTGCGGTCACTCCTTTGGCTGATGCGGTTTTTGCTGCGTCCAGAAGGCGTCGGTTTCGCTGCGCCGCTGCGCACGCAGCGCGGCGGCCATTTCCCACTGTTCGCGGTGACGCAAGTAGTACCACAGGCTGGGCGCACCCACAACCATCGCGATTTGCACTACGTAGACGAGCAGCAAGACCGTTTCATGCCCGCTGGTGTAGTCTGGCGCAACCGCGGCCAGGGCCGGGCGCGCCAGGTGGGACAGTTCATAGCGACCGGCGGCAGGGGCATCGAAGCGCATGACCGGCCGGCCTGGCGCGAACGGCGTGTCATAGAGCGCCATGCCGCGCCGGATGAACGTCACAGGCAGCA
>JAYRVL010000143.1:0-3770 GCA_041918575.1 Anaerolineae bacterium
ATCTCGCCAGCCAGGACCGGAATGCCGGCGTGAATTTGCTGAAAGCGTACGAAAGTATGGCCGGTTTCGGCCGTCCGTACGCGGCTGGTCTGTAGTTCCTGAGCCGGATCATGCAGACCAAACAAGGGGCCGAATTGCTGCAAAAATACCAATGCGGCAGTCACCGGCTCCTCGATGACCTGGCCATCCGGGGCGGCAGACAGCGGATGCGCGAAATCGGTTCCCAGGAAGCGCAGAAAGCCGGTGCGCGGGTGTGTGTCCAGGCGAACAGCGCCGACGGTTTGGCGCTGCAGTTGTTCGATCAGCAGCGGATCGAGGGGTGCAGGCGCCTGCGGGTCTGCAGGCCACGGCGGTTGATCGAGCGGTAGAGTTCCTGAAATGGGTTGCCCTGGTTCGCCTATGCCGTCGTCGGCCCAGGCCACCGCGGGGGCGCCAGGGCCAACGTAATTCGACGGATGGGGGGACAGCACCAACGCCAGCGCAAGGAAGACGGTCAGCATCGCAGAATGGGTTTTCATCGTAATCTCCTCTTGCACAAAAAATCCCGAGCTTGACTCATTCATCGGGGGGCGTCATCATCGCAAGTCTGTGATTTTCAAGAGAAAGCACACATGTTCTCTGCCATGAGCAGATCTTTCGAGATTCTTCCTGATTGATCGTTCCTCCTGTCTCCTTGCTCCCTACGGTTCAGTATCCTGAAGGTTCAGTTCTTGGGGGGTATCTCTTTGGACGGGATGAGGCGGACGCCTTCGCCGATTGTGGCCTCAGCCGGCATTTCGATCAGCTCCGGCGCGTTACTTTCATCGGGGCCAGGGTTGACGCCGGCGCAGGTGGCGGCGGTGCATTTGCGCAGCAGCACATTGTCCACGTACGCGCCCTCTGCATAGTTGATCGAGGGGTCCGTATCGAAGAGCAGCGCAATCCATACCTGCGGCCGACCGCGCAGGTCGCCCAGGGTATAGACATTGGAAAGGTCCAACACACGATCAACCCAGCCTCCCGAATTGCCACTCGAACAGGAGCCGTAGAACTGCGAACCATTGATGGACGCCAGGCGGCACAACGCATCATAGTTGTTCTCAACATACAACCACAGCTTGAATGTCAGCTCGGCGGCAGTGGCATCCGCCAGGCTGAACGGACCGAAGATCATCCAGGCTTCGGCATTGTTCGGGTAGTTGCTGCCACAGGCCAACGCGGAGCTGCCGATGGCCCAGCCGCTGTTGGCGCCTTGATAGGGACGACAGTTGCGCGCGCCCCAGGTGGGGTTACCGCTCAGTTGCCAGGCGCCGGGAAAACCACTCTCGAAACTCGTGTAGTTCAGGTTGCTCCAACTGCCGGATGACGATGTTGGCGTTGGGGTTGGTGTGCGGGTCGGCGTTGGCCCGACCGGGGTTGGGGTGCGTGTTGGCGTCGGCCCGGTCGGCGTGGCTGTGGGGGTGTTGGTTGGCGTGACCGATCCATCCACCTGGAAACTGACATCGTCAATGAAGAAACTGGTCAAGATCGTCGCGTTGGTGACCACGCGGAAGCGCACGCGTACGGTACGTCCGCGGATGGCGCTGATCTGTTCGCCGGTCAGGGTGTAACTGGCAAATCGCCAGCCATTGGTGGGCGGCACCGCTTCGATGAGGAACGCCTCGACGTAGTGATGCCCGGTGTTGGGATCGAGCAGTTGCAGGGTGAAGTAGTCGCGACCGGTTGCGGTTTCGCTGCTCTGCGACCAGTACCAGAAGCTCAAGACGCCGCTGGACAGGTTCGTTGGAATCGTCACATTCTGGAACAACTGGTCATCGGCATTATGATAGCCACCGAGCCAGGCCAGGTAGCGGCCGCTGTGCGCGGTGATGCCGGAGGGCGGGGGCTGAATCACCGGTACACCGATGAGCGTGGTCTCGGTCCAGCCGGTGTGGTACTGCTCGAAGTCGCCGTTGACCAGCATCTCCGTCGCCGCGGGCACTGTTGGTGTCCAGGTTGGCGTGATCGTCGGCGTTGGTGTGATCGTTGGCGTCTTGGTCGGTGTCGGGGTATCGGTTCGTGTCGGCGTGGAGGTGGGCGTCGGCGTCCAGGTCGGCGTCGGCGTGGGAGTTGATGTCGGCGTCCAGGTTGGTGTTGGTGTCGGGGTTGGGGTTGGGGTCAGGAAGATGGGAATGGGTACGTTGAGGCCCCAGGCGATCGTGCCTGTTTTCTGCAACTGCCGGCTGCCAACGGTCAACTGGAGAGTGAAGGGTGTACCGCGCGTTGCGCCGGCCGCCTGCTTGAGGCGGATGTCCACACGACCGTTGGGGTCGCTGAGGTCCACGGTCAGATTCGCGCTGCCATTGGCAAAGCGCGCCGGCCCGCTCAGTTGGGCAGTCAGCGCGGCGGGTAGGGTCACATTGCCGTACGCCACGCCGAGCGTTGTACCGCCAGGCGGCAGCAGGAGCACCTGCGTCGGCCACTCCCAGCTCAGCCAAGCGCCGGTCGGGGTGCGGGTGGGCGTGACGGTCGGGGTGGGGGTACGCGTCAAGGTCGGCGTGCGCGGGGGGGTTGGGGTGCGCGTGGGGGTTGGGGTAATCGTCGGTGTATCTGTGGGGGTGGGGGTATTCTCAGGAGTTGGCGTATTGGTTGGCCGAATGCCGGTCGGAATCTCGATGTGCGCGTTTATATCTCCACCAATGTAGGCGCCACCGTAAGCGCCGCCGGTATAGCTTAGACGGAAAGTTAGCCTGTCTCCGGCCTGGGCATTAGGATCAATGCTGCTGACTTCACCCACGTAGCGCCCCGAGCTCCACGTGCATCCCAGGGCAACATGCGCCAGGGTGGTGACGCTGCCCAAGTGGTTCAGAATCAAATCGGCGTTGTAACAACTCGGAAGCTGGTTGGGGAACAAGGTGTAGACGGTTACATCCATCCAGAAGTTTGGCTCCGTGATATCTCCGATAAGCGTGTATGTCCACTCACGCGTTGGCCAGGCCGGACGAATTGGAATGTCGCTGGTGTTTGTCTGCGGCGATGTTTGCAGCGTGTAATTCTCATGCAAGTACAGTCTAGTAATATATTCTGGTGGGTAGGTTGGTGTAGGCGAGGGTGTGATCGTTGTCGGATGGCACCGATAGATGCTGATGTCATCGAGCCACCAGCCCCAATGGTAAAAATACCTATCCGTTCCCATGCGCCAACGGAAACGCACATTGCGTCCGGCCAATGAGGCCAAATTGAGGCGACTCGTAATATATCCATGACTGTCCGCGGTAAACGCAGACCGTCCTCCGATCGGATTTCCAAAATATGACGACAGCGTACCTTTATAGCCGTTGTAGTCAATCAACCCGCCCGCATCCAACCAGGATGATCCATTGTCGGTGCTGTACTCAACAACACCACCGTCGTAGTAGTGATCCAGTCCATAGGCGTGGGCAAAGCGCAGGTAGGCGCCGGCCGGCAGCGTTACACTGTTGATCATCGTTGCGTAGGAGTCAGACACAGCCGCTGGATCGTCATCGGCATAGAGGAAATGATCGCCAGAATGAGCATAGGCGCCGTAGGGTGAGTCGTAGCGCCAGCGCCCCGTGCCACTGAGCGCGCCGAACTGCCAGTTGCTCGGTCCGTTTTCCAGGTCGTCTGCGAAGAGCACAGTGTGCGGTTGGCTTCCGTCACACCACGGCGCATCAGAATTGAAGTTGGGCAGCGGCTGCAGGTTCATCTCGACGGCGTTCGCTGCCAGGCGAACCTGCTGGCAGTCGCCGGCTGTTATCCCAGCCGTTCCTATCAGGTTGTTGCACGCCTGG
>JAYRVL010000144.1:0-6989 GCA_041918575.1 Anaerolineae bacterium
TGTTCGTTCTTCAGCTTGTTCGTTCTTCAGCTTGTTCGTTCTTCAGCTTGTTCGTTCTTCAGCTTGTTCGTTCTTCAGCTTGTTCGTTCTTCAGCTTGTTCGTTCTTGAATTTGCATTGTCAGTCATCGCGCGCTCTGTCAATCATGCGGGGAGAAGGCGGTCGCGGACCGCCTGCAAGTCTGTAATTCGGGAAGATGGCGGTTGCAGACGGCCTATGAGCCTGCTCGAGTCGGCATCGCTGTCAGGGCGGTGTGCGGGCTGGCCAAGCCGTCGGCCAGGTTGGAAAGCTGATCTTCCAGCCGCGCAATGTCCCGTTTGGTCTGATTGCTGCTGTTGATGAGGCTTAGCGGCACCTGGATGCCAAACTGAATGCGCTGCATCTCCAGCTCGGCCAGGTTGGCGCGCAGCAGGGCGAGCTGTTCCTGGATCAGCCGCATCTCTTCCCGGCGTCCGGTCTCCAACATGCGTTGACTGCTGGAGTCTGACACCGCGCTGCTGACCTGCAGCTCCAGCCGCGGCCTGTTCTGCTGAATCCAGGTGTCGAGCAGTTGATTGCCCACGGCCAACTGATTGTAGACCACGCGCAGATAACCGAGTTTGATCAACCCGAAGACGAAGCCAACCGTCTCTGGCTCCGAGAGACCGGTTGCTGCGGGCAGATCGCTCTCGCTCATCACGCCGGCCCGGCTGACCGCCAGGACGATACGGCGCTCGCCGGCCGTCAAGTATTTGTAATCGTGTTCGAAGAACCCGGCCAGCATGTCATCCACGACCAGATCGGCCGGCGTCAGTTCGCGCAGGCTGTTGTCCTCCTGCCACAGCCGCTGGCAAATCATCTGGATGAGATAGGGGTGATCTCCTGTTTCATCACGGATGCTGTTGATGACCTGCTCGCTGGCCGTTACCGGCGTCGGTGATTGCGATTGACGGATCAACAGCGAAGCCGCCACCGGGTCGAGCGCAGTCAGGTTGCGCGGGGCAAAGCCGTTGAGAAACGGGGAGGTGGTCCATGCGGCCGCCTGCTCGTTGAGTTGCAGTAAGATCTTGGTGGAAACCATGATCACGCGAATGCCATCGCCAGCCAGGAAAATTTTACGCAGGCGCTGCAAGAAGGTGGAATCAGCCTGTCCAATGCCGATCAGGGCTTCGGTCTCATCTATCAGCAGCAGCAGCGTCCGTCCTTCGGCCATTAGTTGACGTCGCAAGGAGCGCAGCAGGCCAAATTCATCTTCCTGGGCCAGGCTGGCGACGTCAATGCCAAGCGCAGCGAAACGTTCGCTCACTTCCTCCAGGGCGTAGTGCAGCTCCTGGTTGAACTCCGAACGCGTGCTGATGCCCTGTAAATCCACGAACAACGGCACATACTGGACATGGGTGAGAGTCAGGGCCTCGATCTGGCGCAGCAGCGATGTCTTGCCGATGCGACGCGTGCCTACCACCCAGAGGGCGTTGTTCGGCCCATCTAACAGGTGAGAAATCAAGCCGCGGCGGCCATAGTGCAACGCGCCGCTCACCCAACCACCGACGATATACGGATTACTCACTGTAGCGCCTTTCCTGGACGTTGCGATGATGAAGGCTCATGAAGGCGATCCCACGTCGGCGGCGCAGGGCAACCTGTCTGAATGACATCACATGCGTTTATTATAATCAATCTCGAACGGCGGGCAATTTTCCCGACCAGCTCGAAACAACGAATCATGCCGTCGCCTGCGCCCTCACGCGCGGGCCGGTGGGCGGGGTCAGCGGCCGGTGCAGCGCCAGGTAATCCTCCAGCATCTCGGCCATGATCGTCGGAACCTCGAAGGCGACGCGCGCCTCGTCAATCACCACGTAGCCAATCGTCTCGGAGAATTCCAGGTCGGTCGTTGCCACCGCGACCTGGCGATCGCGCGCCAGCGGCTCACCACCCACGCTGACGGTGAGCGAAGCGGGCTGCGCCGGATCGTAGACCACTTGGGCGCCGGCCACGTGCGGCAGTCCACAGGCCTGACCGCGCAGGATATGTAGCTTCCGACCAGCGTTGGCGGGCTGCGCCGCGCTCGCCAGCCAGCGGTAAATTTCGTCGCCGCTCAACATCACGCGACCAGGGTTGGTTGACAGGCGCATGGCGCTGTTCAGCTCGCCGTAGGACACCGGGCCGGCCGGCAGACCATGCGTCCATTGACCGGGCAGCGCCAGCGCCAGTTCGACATCTGGCAGCCGCGCGAGCAGGGCATCGGCCAGCAGATTGCCCGCGCTGCACTCTCGATCGTCCGCCAACTCCAGCGGCGCCAGCAGTTCGCCAACCGGTCGCGCCGCCTGAGCCTTGACCTCGGCCCGCACGGCCAGCCAGGCCTGCTCGAAGTCGGGATCGGGTGGCAGCGCCTCGGTGATTGGGAGCAGGCGACCTGTATGTGAGACGATGCGGCCGCTGCGGCGATCCAGGGTCAGGTCGAGCCGGCCCAGGAAGCGGCCATGATCGCCGGCCTGGGCAATGAGCGTGCCGTTGACCAGGAGCGGCGGATCGAGCGCCACATGATCGTGAGCGCCGATGATGAGATCGAGACCGGGGATGGTTTCGGCCAGCTGTTGATCTGCCTTCGAGCCGAGATGGGAGAGGAGCACGATGGTTTGCGCGCCGGCCGCGCGGGCCTGCACGATCAGACCGGGCAGCACCTCCTGCGGTTGCCGCGGCTCCAGGTCGAAGACGGTGTAGACGGGGATCGGCGCACTGAGACCAATCACGCCGATGCGCACATCGCCGCAGGGTACGATGGTGTATGGCGTCAGTCCGGCCGGCAGGTTGCCGCTGCTGCGTTCCACCAGGTTGGCGCACAGCAAGGGGCGGCCAAGCCGGGCGCGATGTTCGGGCAGGATGCGCGGTCCATAGCGCAAGATCGAAGCATTGCCGAGCGCCTGAAGCTCGTAGCCGGCCGCGGCCAGTAAACTCATGACGGCCGCGCCCCGCGTCAGGCTGCTTTCGAGCAAGATCGTATCCTCGGCGTCGCCGGCATCCCACAGGACGCACGCGCGCCCCTGGCTGGTCATCTCCTGGCGAATTCGACGAGCCAGGGTGACGATCCTGGCCAGCGCGGCCACGCGGCCATGCATGTCGTTGGTGTGCAGAATGGTAAGCGGTACTGTTTCGGTCATGGTTTTGATTGCAGTCTCCAGGGATGACACGTTTTTGCCGCGGGCAGCTTCGGCGGGCGACTCTCGAGAGTCGCCCTATGTTTCGGCCATGTGCTGAATGACTTCGTGTGCGGCTTGCACATCGGCCAGCTTGATCGTGGTGCGGTTGCTGGCGAACATCTGGTTGACCGACTCCATGCCGTACTGCTGAATGCGATAGGGACGGCCGTTGGCATGAGCAATGACGAACTCCAGCGCATCCTGATCCCAGCGGTAAACGCCCTTGACCGGTTCTTGCAGCAGGGCCAGCGCGTCCTCGCGGCCGAAGGGCGTCAGCTCGATCTCGTTGAACAGGTTGTACCAGGGGCTTTCCAGCCGGTCCCAGGCCTTGCTGATGCGCACGCCGGCCACCACTGCGCCCAGGTTCTGGGCAAACTGCTCCATGAAGATGCGCCGCAGTTGCTGCTGAGTCAACTGGTCGTAATCGTTCATCACATCTACTTCGTCCAGCAGGAGGATCAGACGAACTGTTGTTGTGGTTTGTTCCTGCCAATAGGCGATGATGAGGCGCAGATCACGACGCATGTCGCGGGCGGTGTACTCGACGGACGTTGGGGTGAACGCCAGATCGAGTTTGGCCCGATCTGTGGCCGGCAGCGTCTCCACGATGGCTTCCATCAGGCGGTGGAAGAATTCTGATTCGGCCGTGCCCTCCAGGTCAACAAGCACTGGGACGAATGTGCAATCAGGGTCGTTGGCCTCGCGCAGGCGATCGGCCAGTTGGAAGAGCAGGCTGGTTTTGCCGATGCGCCGCTCGCCGTGGATCATGACGCTGTTGCGGTGGAGGATCGTCAGGATGCGTTTGAGCTGTTCGTCGCGACCAAAGAAGAGGTCGTCGCGACGCACCGGTTCGCCGGAAACGTAAGGGTTGAATTTACGCTGCAGCGCCTGCCGCGGTCGGCGGCGGCCGCGCGCCCAAACGGTCAAGCCCAGGGTGCTGGCGCCCAGGGCCACGGCCAGCATCGCGCCGCCGAAGATAGCGCTGGAGAGTGAAACCCGGCCCACGATGGGCAAGACGACGAAGATCGGCGGCCGTGTCACGGTCAAGGCCACGGGTATGACAGGGGAATAGTTCATGGCGCTATCACGGACGCGAATCTCGAACGTGTAGGCGCCGGGCGCCAGCGCGCCAAAGCGCACGCGTTGGCTGCGCGTGGTTTGCCAGGTTTCAGCGGCCGGCAGCAGACGGTACTGATAGAGCAGATCGGTTTGCGTGGTCTCCTGATCGCCGCCGCCGAAGTCAACCACCACCTGGTCCGCGCTGGTTAGCTGCGGCGGGTCGCCGTTGAGCGCCACGGAATTGATGGCGGTTACACGCACCCAGGGCTGCCGCGTCTCCGGCTGATAGCGCCGCAGTCCGCCCACAGTTGCCAGCCAGTAGACCCCCTGGCGGTCCTGGTACATGGCGGTGATGATGCCGCCGGCCAGGCCCTCGGCCTCCTGGTAGCTTTGCCAGGTGCTGCCGTCGAAGCGACTGATGCCGCCCTCTGTTCCGATCAGCATAGCATCGCCCTGGTCGTGCAGCAGCGCCACGACGCCGTTGGAAACCAGCCCGTCGGCCACGGTCAGGGTCTGCCATTGGGCTGTATTGGGGTCAAGGCGACCGATTCCGCTTGCCCAGGTGCCGACCCAAATGCTGCCGTCGCCGGCCTCCGCCAGGCTGCGGATGTCGTTGGCCGGCAAGGCTGAATTCTCTTTGACGAAGGTGCGCCAGTTGTTATCCGCCAGGACCCCCAAACCGCTGTCGGCGCCCACCCACACCTGGTCGCGGCTGTCTACCAGCAGGGCCTGAATGCGCTGGCCGGGCAGTCCATCGGCCACGCCGAACACCCGCCAGGCATCGGCTGGATTCGCTGCACCAGGGATGTGCTGCACCAGGCCGTCGAAGGTACCAAACCAAAGAGCACCGTCGGTTTGCTCAGCGATGGCAATGATGGTCGCGCCATCGAAGATGGCGGTCTCTGTGATTGGCCGCCATTGGTCCTCGTCGCGCACAAACAACCCATTACCGTTGGTGCCCACCCACAGGCGCCCCTGTTGATCGAAGTGCAGGGAAGAGACAAAATCGGCCGGCTGCGCGGGGTCGTCGCTCAGACCGACCGACAGCCAACGTTCATCATCGCGGACAAACAGCCCCGCCCTGTCGGTGCCGGCCCACAGGCGCTCCTCATCGTCTTCCACCAGGGCAAACACGCTGGCGGCAGCCCCGGCATCGCTTGGCGTGCTGGTGCGCCACTGGCGCCAGTCATAACGATTGAGACCGGCCGTGGTGGCAAACCACAGATTGCCGCTGGTGGGGTCTTCCCAGATCGCGCGCACCGAGTTGGCAATCAAACCGCTGTTGGAGACATCGAAGAGCGACCATTCTTCGCCTTCCGGGTTGTCGGGTTGGAAGTGGGCCACGCCGCCAAAATTGGCGCCGAACCAGTAGTCGCCCTGCGTGTCCTGCCAGATAGACCAGACGTTGTTGTCTGGCAGGCCTTCCGCGATGGTGAAATGGCGCCAGGCGCCCGCGGCCTGCGAGAACTGGATGACGCCGCTGCCCTCGGTGGCAAACCAGATGTCGCCGGCGCGGTCCTGCAAAATGGCGTTGATGCGCGACAGGGCCAGACCCTCGTCGGGAATGATATCGCGCCACTGTTGCCCGTCGAAACGGGCCACTCCCGCTGTGGTTCCCGCCCAAATGGCGCCGCTTGTATCTTGCAGCAGTGCAGTGACTTGGCCCGGCGTCAGGCCGTCTTCAACCGTTATCTGTTCCCAACTGGAGGTGTTATCGGTTTGCAGCGTCAAGACCGAGATTCCATCGGCCGTACCAAACCACAGCGCGCCGTCTTGCGCCTCGATGAGCGCGCGCACGCTGTTGTTTGCCAAACCGGTAGTCGCATTGAAGCCTTGCCACGTCTCTACGCCGTTGTCATCTGTGATCAGCCGGCTGACGCCGTCCAGGGTTGCAAACCAGGTCGAGCGCATGTCGCGGCTTTGTATTATGCCGCGCACCCGGTTGGAGATCAGGCCATTAGCGATGGTGTAGGTGCGCCAGCGACCATTGAAGCGGTTGACGCCCGCATCGGTTGCCAGCCAGATATCGCCATTCGTGTCCTGAAAGAGCGCATAGACCTCGTTGGAGGCCAGTCCGTCGTCGGTCGTGAAGGTTCGCCAGGGGGTATAGGCGGTCTGTGATGCCGCCGGCTGAATGGCAACAACCGACATCATGAGGATCACGACACAAACAAGGATGAGCACACGGCGCTGGCGTTGCATAAGGCCTCCTGACACAGGCGTGACGAAATCTCGGCGGCGGTCATTAGCCCAAACAGGGTAACAACAACAGGTAATACAGCAAATCAAGGCACAATACGTACCGGATGCCTATTGACCCTGGCATAACAAAAGAGTGATAATTGTTCAGAATCAAAGCCCGAACGTCATTCATGACGTCGAACTACAACAATCGTTGAACTGAGTTGAGGGAGAAAAACAACATGATTACGTCGAAGTTAACGCGACTGCTCCTGATCGTTGGGTTGTTGTTCGTCGTCGTGGCTTATGCTCCTCCGGCTGCACACGCATCAACCCGTGAGGATGGGGTTGTCGTCCACATGGTGCGCAAAGGTGAAACCCTGACCTCGATCGCTACGAAGTACGGAATCACCGCACAGGCCATCGCGCGATACAACGGTATATCGGTCTCGAAGCGTTTGATCACCAACGCCCGGCTCAAGAATCCGCTGCCTTCCCCCAAGCCGACCCCCAAGCCAACCCCAGTACCCGCTTCGGAGGTTCCACCCATTCTTCCGACCACAAGACCCCAGAA
>JAYRVL010000145.1:0-2241 GCA_041918575.1 Anaerolineae bacterium
CCAAGACACAAAGGACACAAAGAAAAGAATACATCTTTGTGTCTTGGCGTCTTTGTGTGAGTCGAGAATGGAGTCTCACACCAAGACACAAAGGACACAAAGAAAAGAATACATCTTTGTGTCTTGGCGTCTTTGTGTGAGTCGAGAATGGAGTCTCACACCAAGACACAAAGGACACAAAGAAAAGAATACATCTTTGCGTCTTCGATTTTACCGGCAAGATGTGTACGCTTGTTGATAGACGGTCAAAACCGCCTGCGCGCAGCGTTCCCAGGTAAAGGTCGCGGCCCGCTGCATCCCCTGCTCACGCAGATGCGCGGCCAGCGCCTGATCGTCCAGCGCCTGCTCCAACGCGCTCGCCAGCGCATCCACGCGGGTCGGATCCACCAACAGCGCCGCGCCGCCGGCCACTTCGGCCATCGCGCCGCGATCGCTGGTGACCACCACCGCGCCGCACGCCTGCGCTTCCAGGATCGGCAGGCCAAAACCTTCGGCCAGCGATGGAAAGGCAAAGGCCGCGGCGCCGCTGTACAGCGCGGCCAGCTCCCCGTCCGTCACCGCAGGCAGCCAGGTCACGGGGTCGTGCAGATCGAGCCGGGCGCTGGTCTGCTGCACGCGCAGACTGGCGTTGCCGGGCGGACCGACCAGCACCAGCCTCAAGTCCGGCCGCCCGCGCCGCACCCGGCCGAACGCCTCCACCAGGCGCGCCAGGTTCTTGCGCTCCACCTGCGCGCCAACGCTGAGGATGAACGGTGCACGCACGGCTCGCCGCGCCAGCACGCTGGCGACCTCGGCCGCGGCCACAGGCCGAAAGATGGGGTTGCAGCCGTGCGGGATTACATGAATGCGCGCCGCCTCCACCCCGTACACGCGGGTCAGGCCGGCCGCCGCGTGCTGCGAGGGCGTCACAATGGCGGCCGCCGCGGCCGCGCCGCGGCGCATTGACAGGCGATGAAACAGGCGCCAGGCCGGGTGGAACGCCTGCCAGCCATCCTCCAGGATCGTGTCATGACAGGTGATGACCAGGCGACAGCCCAGGGGCAGCAGCGGGGCAATAAACGCCGGCGCATGCAGCAGGTCGGGGCGGCGTCGCCACAGGTGCAGAGGCAACCCCAGCTCGACGCCGGCCATGAAAGCCGCGCCATCGGCCAGTTTGCGCAGCCTGTCCGGCTTCGAGGCGAAACCGGCCGCGCAGAATTCCTCGATCTCGAATTCAGGCGGCGCCTCACGCCGCAGCCCGGCCAGCAGCTCGCGACCGTACACGCCCACGCCGCTGCGGTTACGCGCCGGAAAGGTCATGTCGAAGACGATGTGCATCAGTCAAACCTCTGCCTGGGACACGGGCGGCGCTCTGGCCGGCCGCCGCGGTTCCAACCAACTGCGCAGGTCGCCGCGCACAAATCCCACCCGGCGCGCCAGGATCGCGAAGGCGCCGCCGCCGACCAGGATCAAAACCAGCAGGCGCAACAGCAGCGCGGGCAGCCCATCGCCCAGCGCCGGCTGCAGCCAGACCTCGGCCAGCCAGCCAGCCGCCAGGGCCGCCGCCGTCGCGGGCAGCAGCCCGGCCAGATCGCGCAGCAGCGGACGCCAAGCCAGGGCTTGATGTCGCCGCACCAGGATCAGGGCCAGCAGGCTGGTCGAGATCAAGGCGGTGGTCGAAAGCGCCAGCGCCAACCCCAACGCGCCCCACGCGCGACTGCAAAGCGCGGCCAGGGCCAGGTAACAGGTCAGGCTGACGGCCGCCACCCACAGCGGCGAGCGCACATCCTGGCGCGCATGAAGGGCCTTGAGCAGAATGACGCCCAAGCCGGCCGGCGTCAACCCCAGGGCGTAACCTTGCACTAGAATGGCGGTCTGCGCGCCATCCTGTGCGGAAAAGAGGCCGTGCTGATACAGCAGCGTCACCAGAAGCTGACTGCCGCTCATCAGCCAGGCGGTTGCCAACAGCAGCAGCGGCAGCGCCGAGCGCAGCCCGCTCGCCAGCGCGGCGCTGAAATCGGCCCGGTTCATCTGCAGCGCCGCCAGCCGGGGGAAGATGACCACGGCCAGCGAACCGGCGACCAGGAAGAGCGGCAGCGACGCCAGCTTCTGCGCCAATGTCAAGCGCGCGACCGCGCCCGCGCCCAGGTGCGAGGCAAACACCCGCTCGATCAAGGTCATGATCTGCGACAGGCTGACATAAGCGAACAGCGGCAGGCTGAGCATCAGCACCCGCCGCAGCGGCCGCGCCGGCGCGAACCG
>JAYRVL010000146.1:0-6977 GCA_041918575.1 Anaerolineae bacterium
AAACAGTCGGCTTTCGGAAACCCCAGAGACAATGACACAGATGCGCTGTTGCGCAATTACCTGCGCTGTTGCGCAATTACTTGCGCTGTTGCGCAATTACTTGCGCTGTTGCGCAATTACTTGCGCTGTTGCGCAATTACTTGCGCTGTTGCGCAATTACTTGCGCTGTTGCGCAATTAGAGGAGTCCGTTATCATGAAGACGAAGCCGTGGAGTTTTTTCAAGATGTGGTCCATCGCCAATATCGCGGCGCTCGCCCTGGGCGCCTGCACCTTCCAGGCCCCCATGAACAGCAACGGCGGCCGGTCCCAACAGACCGGCTGCCCCACGCCCACCGCCTCCATCACCGAGAGCCTCGGCGCTGAGGAGAGCGGGCAGGCCAGCGCCAGTCCGACCGGCATTGACGACCTGACCGTGGCCGGCGCAGCCACCGATCAACTCAGCCCGGCCGAGCGTGAGGCCATGCTGGATCGGGTCAATCAAGGGCCGGCCCGCCCTGACAGCACAGATGCGGCGTCCGTTGCTCCCGCGCCTGGTACCGAATCCCTGCCGGCCGACACAGCCACCAGCGGCGATCTGGAGCAGGCGCCCACCCCCACACCCTGTCCGTAATTCATGAGCGCCGCGTTGCCAGGCGCGTGCATGCGCGTGTGGCGGCCGCCCCGCCCGCCCTTCCGGCGTGTGACGCTCTCTCGATCACAATTTGGCGGTTGTGTGACTCCATGTTATAATCGCTGCTCGTGCGCCAACACGGCAATAAACGATTGACGAATTGTGACCCGGCGGCTCATGCCACCGGGTTCCGCTTGTAATAAAGGGTCTGGATAATAGAGAAAGGGTCGTTATGACTAATTCTTTGATGCTTTCTGTGGAGCAAGAACAACTGCGCAGCGACCTGCCGGCGCTCAGCATCGGTGACACGGTCAAGGTGCATCAGCGTATCGTCGAAGGCAGTCGCGAGCGCGTGCAGGTTTTTCAGGGCGTGATCATGCGCATGCAGGGCGGCGGCGTCAACTCGTCGTTTACCGTGCGCCGCATCGCCTCGCATGGCATTGGCGTCGAGCGCACCTTCCTGTCGCACTCCCCGCGCCTGGACAAGATCGAAGTCCTGCGGCACAGTAAAGTGCGTCGCGCCCAGCTTTACTTCTTGCGTGAGCGCCGCGGCAAGTCCGCTCGACTGCGCGAAATACGCGGCTAGGTCACGACCGCTGCTCGTTCGCCAACGTGCGGAGTGCCTTTCACTTCGCTAAGCGTGAGAGCGCAGGGATGCTCCCTGCGCTTTGTTTTTGGGAGATCGCACGACCATGCCTGACCTGAGCGAAGAGATCCGCCTGTGGCAGCAGGGTTACGGCGCCGTGGCCGGGTTGGATGAAGTGGGACGCGGCGCGCTGGCCGGGCCGGTTGTGGCCGCCGCAGTGATCTTGCCCGTTCTGAACGATGTGCCGCCCGCGCTGGCTGAGGTCAACGATTCCAAGCAGTTGAGTGCGCGGCAGCGGCAGCGCCTGGCTCTGGCCATTCGCAGCGTGGCGCGCAGCGTTAGCATCGGCCAGGTAGCCGCTGCTGACATTGACAGGATCGGAATCGTGGCGGCCACTCGAAAGGCCATGCAGCTCGCCCTGGCCCAGTTGAGCGCGCTCGGCGCGCCGGCCGATTTCTTGTTGATTGATTTCCTGACCCTGGAGCTTCCCGTGCCGCAAAAAGGGATCGTCAGAGGGGACAGTTGCTCGCTTTCGATTGCCGCGGCTTCCATCGTGGCCAAGGTGGCGCGCGATCAGCTTCTGACGGAACTGCACGCTACGTTTCCAGCCTATGATTTTGCGCACAACAAGGGCTATGGCGCCGCGGCGCATCTGCAGGCATTGGCCACGGTCGGGCCATGTTCTGAGCACCGGCTGAGCTTCCGTCGCGTGCTGCCAGCATCACCTTCGCCGCAGACCTGGGCGGCAGGGCAACCGACATGACCACAGCTCGTCAGGGTTTGGGCACGGCCGGCGAATCGTTGGCAGCCGCTGAACTGCAGCGCCAGGGCTACACGATGCGAGAAGCCAATTGGCGCTGTCGTTTGGGTGAAATTGACCTGGTGGCGGAGCAGGACGACAGCTTGGTCTTTGTCGAAGTGCGCACCCGGCGCGGCGTCGGCTTTGGCACGCCAGAGGAATCGGTCACGCCGGCAAAACAGGCTCACCTGATCGCGGCCGCGCAGACCTATGTCCAAACCAACGGCTGGACAGGCGCCTGGCGCATTGATGTCGTGGCGGTTCAGCTAGATTCCGCCGGCCGCTTGCAGCGCATCACGGTGATCCCAAATGCCGTCGGTGAATGAACCTGGATCGCCTGGCCGCACCCTGCCGGTGTTGATCGCCGTGGTCGGGCCGACTGCCGTGGGCAAGACGGCCCTCGCCATCCGGCTGGCGCAGGCGCTCGATGGCGAGATCGTTTCGGCCGACTCGCGCCAGGTTTACCAGGGGATGGACATCAGCGCCGCCAAGCCCAGCGCCGCCGAACGGGCGATGGCGCCCCACCATCTGCTGGACATCGCGCCGCCGGAGCGCGTCCTGACCCTGGCCGAATTTCGGGACCTGGCCTACCAGGCGATTGACGATATTCACCGCCGCGGGCGTCTGCCGCTCCTAGTGGGCGGCAGCGGCCAGTATGTGCGGGCCGTGCTGGAAGGCTGGACATTGACCTCGGTCGCGCCCGATCCTGACCTGCGCCGGCGCCTGGAAGAGGACGCGGCCCGCGAGGGCGGCGCGGCCCTGCATGAACGCCTGGCCGCGCTCGACCCGGTGGCCGCGGCGGCCATTGATGCGCGCAACGTGCGTCGCGTGGTGCGAGCATTGGAAGTTTGCCTGACCAGCGCGCAGCCTGTCAGCCAACTGCAGACGCGACAGCCGCCGCCCTATCGTACCTGGCAGATCGGCCTACATCGCCCCACCGCCGACCTTTTCGCGCGCCTCGACGCGCGCGTGGATGCCATGGTGGCCCAGGGACTGGTGGACGAAGTGCGGCAGGTGCGCGAACGAGTGCTGGCGCTGGGCCTGCGCGCCACTCAGCCCGCGCTGACCGGCCTGGGCGTCCGCGAGATCGGGCAATACCTGGACGGTGAGCTGACCCTGGATGCGGCCGTGGTGGAGATCAAACGCAACACCCGGCGCTTTGTGCGCCAACAGCGCAACTGGTTTCGCGCGGCAGATCCGGCCATTCACTGGTATGAGGCCGAGCCTGACCCCACAGCTCGTATCCTGGCGGATTTCCAACGCTGGCTGAAGATGAATTGAGAATCGAGAAGGACGATGAAAAAGACGAAAGGAAAGCGAACATGATCGCTGCACAAAAAGCCACTATGCCCTGCCCCTATTGCCGGGCGCTGGCGCCGGTTGAGATTCACAGCATCATTGATGTGGGTCAAGACCCCAACCTCAAGAGTCAGTTTCTGTCGGGCCGCCTGAATTCAGCGACGTGCCCCAACTGTCGGCGCGCATTTCAGGTGGGCGGCGCTCTGCTCTACCATGATGGCAGTAAAAATTTCCTGGGTATCTTCCTGCCCCACGAGATCAACCTGGCAAACAAGGACCGCCAGCGCATCATTGGCGACCTCAACCGACGCCTGGTGGACAGCCTGCCGGCGGAGCAGCGCCGGGCGTACCTGTTCCAACCCAAAGAATTCATCACCCTCAACGGTATGATCGAGGCGATCCTGGCCGCCGACGGTATTACGCCGGAGATGCAGCGCGCCCAGCGCGAGCGGATGCAGTTGCTGGAGACGATTCTGCGCGGCGCGACCAGCGCCGAGGCGCTGCAGAGCATGGCGCAAGAGCACGACGCGAAGCTGGATTCCGACTTCTTCTCGCTGCTGGCGGTCATGGTCGAGCAATACGCGGCCGAAGGGAATACCCAGGCCGCGAATACCTTTGCCGCGCTCTATCAACAACTCCTGCCGCACACCTCGTTCGGCCAACGAGCCAAAGCCCAGATGGATGCCATCAATCAGATTGGCCCGCAGACCACCCGCGCACAGTTGTTGGACATGATGGTGGCCGCGCCCGCAGATCAAGTAGATTCTATTGCCATGGCCGGCCGGCCGTTGATTGACTATGCCTTCTACCAGAAGCTTGCCAACCGCATCGAATCGGCGCAGACCGGCGGCGACCAGGCTGCGGCTCAGCGCCTGACCGCGCTGCGCGAGCACCTCCTGACTTTGACTGCCCAACTCGACCAGGCCAGCCGCCAGATGCTCGAACAGGCCGGCGAGTTCCTGCGCGAACTGCTGCAGGCGCCCGACCCGCAGGCGCTCTTGGAGCAGAATTGGGATCGGGTGGATGATGCGTTCATACATGTGCTGGAGATGAACATGGACGCGGCCATGCAGCGCGGCAACCGTGCTGTGGCCGCCCGCCTGAACGCCATCATGCAGACGATCATGCAGCAGGTGCAGGCTGCGCAGCCGCCTGAGGTGCAGTTCATCAACGAACTGCTCAGCGCCGATTACCCCAGCGGTACCCGTAAGCTGTTGGTGGAACGCCGCGCCGAATTGACGCCCGACTTCCTGGCTGCCATGGACGAGATCGCCCACATGATGGAGCAGCAGGGGCAGGCCGAAGCCGCCAAACGCCTGCGCGATATCCGTGGGCAAGCGGCCCTGGTCGTATGATGTTGCGACGTCATGTTGGCGTCTTGTCAAATTCAGAGTGTTCGTGTATAATGGCGCCATTCAGGTCATGCCGGTAATTTCCTCGGCTTACCTCCG
Organism: Anaerolineae bacterium; assembly: GCA_041918575.1. Taxonomy (GTDB): domain Bacteria; phylum Chloroflexota; class Anaerolineae; order SSC4; family Amarolineaceae; genus Amarolinea. The sequence goes on from JAYRVL010000146.1 coordinate 4,747, forward strand.
CAGCCCATGCAGAGGTCACATCATCATCAGACAGGCTAGACAGAAGACGGCGCCCTCGGCGCTGGTCTTTTTTTGTTGAATGACTGCCCAAGAATCCTGGTCAACGCCGTGACCACAAGAATGTATGAGAGAGGACGATGGCGAATCATAAGGAAGTGTACTTGACAGCAGAAGGAATTCAGAAACTGCGCGAGGAGTTGGAATACCTTCAGACTGTGCGGCGGGCAGACGTGGCCCGCAAGATTCACGAAGCCAAAATGGATGGCGACGTATCGGAGAATGCAGGCTACGACGAGGCCAAGAACGAGCAAGCCTTCGTGGAAGGGCGAATCAAGACCGTCGAACGCTTGATTGCCGGCGCCGTGATGATCGAAAACAATCATCACAAAACCCACGTGGCGCTCGGCGCGCGCGTCACAGTGCGTGATATCGAGTTTGGTGACACCGACACCTACGTGATCGTTGGCTCAGCCGAAGCCAACCCGACCCAGGGACGTATCTCCAACGAGTCGCCCATGGGCCGCGCCTTGATGGGCGGACAAGTTGGCGAGAATCGGCACATCAACACACCGGGCGGCGCCATCAGTGTTACAATTGTCGAAATCGAGTGATCTGTGTTCGAGAATCTAAGCGATCAAGAAGTAGCGCGACGCGACAAATTAGCGCGCCTGCAGGAATCGAACATACCCGCCTACCCCGCACGCTGTCAGCGCACCCATACGACAGCTGAGGCCACTGCAGCCCTGGAAGCCGCCGAAGCTGCCGGCGCCAGCGCCGGCGCGGCCACAGTCTGGCTGACCGGCCGCCTGGTGGCAATCCGGATCATGGGCAAGGCATCCTTCGCCCATATCGAAGATGGCAGCGGGCGTTTTCAGTTATTCATTCGGCAAAACGAGGTGGGCGAGGAAGTCTACGAAACCCTGCTCAAAAAACTGCTCGATCTCGGCGATTTCGTCGAGGCGGGCGGCGTCCTTGTGCGCACCAAAACGGGTGAACCGAGCTGCCAGGTGCGGTCGCTGCGCCTCATCAGCAAGGCGCTGCACCCGCTGCCCGATAAGTGGCACGGGCTACGCGATGTCGAGACGCGTTTTCGTCAGCGTTATGTAGACCTGCTTGCCAATCCTGAGGTGCGCCAAACCTTCGTGACGCGAGCACGCATCGTCAGCGCCATCCGCCAATATCTCGATCGGGTCGGCTTCCTGGAGGTTGAAACGCCCATCCTGCAGCCGATCTACGGCGGCGCGGCCGCGCGTCCTTTTGTCACCCATCACAACCAGCTCAAACAAGACCTGTTCCTGCGCATCTCCTTCGAGCTGTATCTCAAACGCCTGCTCGTCGGCGGATTCGAGCGTGTCTACGAGATCGGCCGCGATTTTCGCAACGAAGGCATCAGCTTCAAGCACAATCCGGAGTTCACCCAACTTGAATTCTATGAAGCCTACAGCGACTATGGCGGCATGATGCGGCGCTGCGAAGAAATGATCGCGGCCGTGGCGCAGTCGCTCAACGGCCACACCCGCATCACCCACCAGGGTCAAGAGATTGATCTGACGCCGCCCTGGCGCCGGCTGACGATGCGTGAGGCCATTCGCGCAGCCGTGGGGCTGGACTATGCCGACTACGCCGACGCTGACAGCCTGGCCGCGGCCATGCGCAGCCTGGGGCATCAGCCGGAGGCCAACTCCAACCGCGGCAAGTTGATCGAAAGCCTTTTCGCCACGCACGTCGAGCCAAACCTGACGCAGCCCACCTTCATCCTGGACTATCCGGTGGAAATCTCACCCTTAGCCAAGAAGAAGGACGCCGACCCCACCACCGTCGAGCGCTTCGAGTGCTTCATCGGCGGCATGGAGCTGGCCAATGCCTTCTCCGAGCTGAACGATCCACTCGATCAATTGCGTCGCTTCGAAGATATGGCAAGCGCGCGGGCCAGCGGCGATGAAGAGGCGCACCCCCTCGATGAAGACTTCATCACCGCTCTCTGCTACGGCCTGCCCCCCACCGGCGGCTGCGGCATCGGCATTGATCGCCTGACGATGCTCTTCACCGACCAGCCCACCATTCGGGAAGTCATTCTCTTCCCCCATCTCCGTTCCAGAGAACTGTGAACACCAGGCGCTGAAAACGGCGCTGCCGCTTTCGGCGCCCTTTCCCACAGCGAGGACAATGATGCCCTATCCACTCTATGTCGCCTTCGTTTGGCACATGCACCAGCCCTACTACCGCGTGCC
>JAYRVL010000147.1:0-3720 GCA_041918575.1 Anaerolineae bacterium
CACAGAATGCTTGCTGCATCCGGCGCCCGGCTCATCCGCTGAAAAGCTGGTGGATGAGCTGGTGGATGCGCTCAGCGGGTTGCCCATGACAACGGCTGTCGCGGCTGGCTCGTTGATCTCAGCCTGATACGAACGCGTCGGTTGTTGGTGAAACAGCCGACGGCGTGACGAGACAAACAGAAGTATCGTCCAACAATCAATGTGAAAACGCTCGAGCAAGAGCAATTTTAGGAGAACCAAGAAAATGGCTGCGAAACCGATGCATATCAGTGATGCGATGTATGAAGATCAGGTGTTGAAATCGTCTATTCCGGTGTTGGTAGATTTCTGGGCACCCTGGTGCGGCCCTTGCCGGATGATTGCCCCCTCGCTAGAGAAACTGGCGGCCGAATATGAGGGCAAGCTGCGCGTGGCCAAGGTCAACACGGATGAAAACCCGGTGTGGGCCGGTCAGTATGGTGTGCAGAGCATCCCCACCATGCTGTTGGTGCGCGAGGGTGTGGCTCGCGACGCCATCATTGGCGCGGTGCCCTATCCCTATCTCAAGCAGCGCGTGGACAGCTTCTTGAGCGCCGAGGCTGCGCCCGTTGCAGAGATGGCGTAAACGATCATTGAACCAGCGACGAAAACAGGTGATACGATGAGCTTTCTCAGGCGAATGTTGGGCGGCGATAGAACTCCCGCCCCGGCCATCATGAATGATCCCAACCGGCCGCTGCCGGTGCATGTGACTGACAGCGAATTCCAGTCGGTTGTTTTGCAGTCTGCCCTGCCCGTGGTCGTTGATTTCTGGGCGGAATGGTGCGGGCCATGTCATTACATCGCCCCTTCCGTGGAGCAAATGGCGGCCGAGTTCTCCGGCAAGGCCGTCATCGCCAAGCTCAATGTGGACGAAGACCCCGTCACGCCGGGCGTCTATGGCATCATGGGCATCCCCACCTTGATCTACTTCAAGAACGGCGTCGAGGTTGACCGCGTCGTAGGAGTCACCTCCTACCAACATCTGAGCAAACGTCTTCAGGCGCTGCTGCCTGTCGCCGAACCGGCGTGATGCTTGGATGCAGTCGGCTGACTGTAACCCGCTGCCGCGCCGCCGTCGCGTGAACACCCGCAAGCACGACCCTCTCGATCGCCCAGCGCGGCCGAGAGGGTTTTCTTTACTTGCCGTCCAAAGGCTTTGACTCTGAACGCGCCTGCCGGTATAATAGAATCATAGTAGTTGCTCAGGCGGCGCGCCGTTGCAAGCGAGCGATTGACATCGCGCCTGACGGGCGCGTCGCCGGGTATGCATCTGCGTGGATGCAATGGCGGCCGGCGCCAACTGCGGCCGCTGCTTCGATAGCTGTGAGGGTTGAAAAAAGGAATCAAGAAAACCATGACAAAACAAATACTGAGCCTGCATCTTGGCCCGGTCGAGGACACGTCCCAGGAGATCAGACTCCTCGGCCAAACCCTGGCTGTGCGCCGCATCGGCGTGGACGGCAACCAGGAACGCGTCGCCGATCTCATCCGTGAATACGATGGCAAGGTGGACGCCATCGCCCTGGAAGGCATGTCCGCCAGGTTGAGCCTCGGCTCAGCCACTGTGACCCATACGGTGGGCGACCAACTGCGCAAAGCGGCCAAACAGACGCACGTGCTCGATGGCGGCGGCATTCGAGGCGCGCTGGAGCGCTGGGCCGTGCGTCTGGCCAACGAGGCGCAGCCCGGCCTGTTCAGCCAGAAGAGGGTTCTCATGGTCCCGGGTCTCAACCATCGCGGCCTGGCCGCTGCGCTGGAGGAGAAGGCCGCCGAAGTCAACTACGCCGATCCGATGATCTATTTCCGTCTGCCGGCGCCGTTGGGCAGCGCCGTAGGACTTGATCGCGGCGCCGGGCCGGTGTTGGCGCAGTTGAAGGATGAGCCGTTCCGCCGAATTTTCCCGCTGGCGGGCGCGCCTGGAGTAGAGCGCGCCGCAGCGCCGTTCATTGCTGCGGATGTACTGGCCGGCGACATGGGCGCCATTCGTCGCTATGCTCCCGCCGAACTGAAGCGCAAAATCATCGTGGTCGAAAGCGCCAGTGATGAAGACCTCGCCGATCTGCGCAGCCGCGGCGCCGACATGGTGATTACCGCCATGCCGTGGGAGAACAACGACGTGGCGCGCCTGCCCTCTGCGGTAATCGAGGCTGCTTTTGTGGCGCTGCGACCGGACCCCACCGCGCCGCCGACCGAAGACACTTACCTCAACCTGATGGCCGACCTGGTGTGGACGCCGAAGATCGTGCATCTCAAGGGCGAAGATGCCCAGATCAACCGTTTTGCCTTTGTGATCCATCCGCTCAGCGCGCGCTACATCTACAAAGACAAGCGTCTGCGCCTTTTGCGCTTCCTGCCGGAAAAGCTGGTCGAGCATTACGTTGCTGAGATTCCGCCCATGTACCTTTCGCGCATCACCGGCGCGGTCTCTCCGGCCACCGGCCAGCGCGTCGAAGGCATTCTCTTGACCCTGGGCGCGACCCCGCGCGAGCTGATGCGCCGCGATCCGAGCTTCACTTACCGCCGCCTGATCAAGGCCGCGCGCATGTCCGAGCGCATGGGCGCCCGCATCATGGGCCTGGGCGCGTTCACCTCCGTGGTAGGCGACGCTGGCATCACCGTCGCGCAGAAGGTTGACATTGCCATCACCTCTGGCAATTCCCTCACCGTGGCCGCTACCCTGGAAACGGGCAAGCAGGCGGTCATCAAGATGGGCGCGACTGATTTGAGCAAGGGCAAGGCCATGGTGGTCGGCGCCACCGGTTCCATTGGCGCGGTCTGCGCGCGGCTGCTGGCGCAGGCCATTTACAACGTCGTGCTGGTAGCCCCGCGGCCGGAGCGCCTGATCGCGCTCAAGCGCCAAATCGAAGCCGAAACGCCCCAGGCGGTGGTGACGATCGCGACGCGTGCAGACGAGTACCTGGGCGATGTGGACCTGATCGTGACCACCACCACCGCGCTCAAGACCCGCATCATTGATATCACCCGCTGCAAGCCGGGCGCGGTCATTTGTGATGTTGCGCGGCCGCCGGACATTTCCGAGGAAGAGGCGGCATTGCGCCCTGACGTCCTGGTCATTGAGTCGGGCGAGATTTTGATCCCCGGCGATATTGATTTTGGCTTCGACATTGGCCTGCCGCCCAAGACCGCGTATGCCTGCCTGGCCGAAACGACCCTGCTGGCCATGGAAGGCATCTTCGACGATTACACCCTGGGCCGCGAGATCGAGATGGAACGCGTCAAGGAAATCTACCGCCTGTTCAAGAAGCATGGCTTTCAGTTGGCCGGGATGCGTTCGTTCGATCAATATGTGACCGATGACGAAATCGCGCGCAAGCGCGCCATTGCCGACGGACTGCGTCATGATCCGGCGCGTTTGCAGCGCCTGGTGACCGATGCGCGCCAGTCGCGCGAGGCCGCCAGTGTAGCCGAGGCCATCAAGCCCGGCCGCGCCTCCGCCAGCCTGTCGCCCCGAACCCTGGGCGCCGCGGTTGGCGCGCTGGCCGCGCTGGTGGGCGGCATTTTCGTCAGTCGGCGCAAGTAGATCACCGCTGTAACTACTCAGGCTGCGCACCGTCGCAGGCGAGCGATTGAAATCGCGCCTGATGGGCGTCCCGCCGGGCGTCCAACCTGCGTGGACGCAAAACGGGGTCGGTGCAGGCGAGCGATTGAAATCGCGCCTGAGGGGCGTCCCGCCGGGCG
>JAYRVL010000148.1:0-6944 GCA_041918575.1 Anaerolineae bacterium
GGCCGCGGCGCCGCTCAGCGCGCTGCCAGAGGTGGCTCAGACCAGCACGCCCTGGCAGCCCTATCGCTACGCCCGGCCGGCCTGGAACTGGGCGCGCACCTACGCCGCGCCCGGCAGCAGCCGTGTGGTGCGCAGCCTGGCGGCCGGCACTTACCTGGCAATTACGGCCGAAGCCTGGGTGCATGATGCGCTCTGGTACCGTTCGGCCGGGCAGGATTGGGTTCCGGCCAGCGCGGTGACCATCATGACGCCATCGAGCCTGGCCGGGGTGGAGTTGGGCGGTGCGACTACGCCGCCGCCGCCCCCACCGCCGCCGTCAGGCCGCCGCGGGGTCGTCACCGCCAGTGTGCTGAACGTGCGCGGCCGTCCTGGCGTCTTTGCCGACAACCCGGTGATTGACCGCCTGCTGGCCGGCGCGGAGGTCAACATTCTGGAACAGGCCACGGTCAGCGCCGCGGTGTGGTATCGCATCGGCGAACGGCGTTGGGTTCACAGCGGTTGGGTGCGCCTGCTGCCGGCCGCGGCCGAACCGGCCAGCGCGGTCAGCGCGGTCGCGAGCGCGGCGCAGTTGCCCGTGGGATGGGTGGTGTCCACAAGCATCAATGTGCGCAGCGGGCCGGGTACGAACTACGCGCAGGTGGGCGAAGTCACCCACAACCAGCGTCTGGACATCCTGGAGAGCGCCAGCGTCGGCGGCGCTACCTGGTATCGCATCGGCGAGCAGCAGTGGGTGTACGGGCAGTGGGTTGGCGTGGCGCGTGGGCGCACACGCCCGGCCGCGATTCGCAGCAACGAGTATTGGGTGGCGGTCAGCCTGCGCGATCAGACCGCGGTGGCCTATGAGGGCGACCGGCCGGTGTACGCCGCGTTGGTGGCGACCGGCCTGCCCGGCACGCCGACCGTGCAGGGCATTTTCCGCACCTGGCTGCGCCGACCCGGTGGCCGAATGGCGGGCGGACGCCCCGGCGCGGGCTATTACTACCTGGAGGAGGTGGTGTGGACCACGTTCTTCTACAGCGGCTACGCGCTGCATTCGGCCTACTGGCATGACGCGTTTGGCCGGCCGCGCAGTCACGGCTGCGTCAATCTGAGCATGCGCGATTCGTGGTGGCTCTACAATTGGAGCGCGGCCGGCGGCAGCCGCAGCCCGGCCGTGGTGGTCACCGCGGTTTGATGTACTACGCTATCGGCAGCGCAATCCAAAAAATACTGCCCTGATCCACCTCGCTGCTGACGCCGATGACGCCGTGGTGCGCCTCGACAATGGAGCGCGCCAGGTAAAGTCCCAGGCCGCTGCCATCCACGCGCTGCGCACGCGCGGATTGGCCGCGGCGAAAACGGTGGAAAAGTCCCGGAATCTCTGCGGTCGCAATCCCCATGCCCTGGTCAATGACCGCCATGACCGCCCAGCCCGCCGCCGCGGCCGGCAGCGACAACTGCAGATGCAGGGGGTCGGCACCGGCCGCATGGCGATAACCCACCAGGCGAATCAGACCGCCGGGCTGGCTGTACTTGGACGCGTTCGCCAGCAGATTGGTCAACACCTGCTCCAGCCGCGCTTGATCGCCGACGACGGCGGGCAGATCAGGCGCCAGCTCCACCTCGATCTGCATTTCATCCGCATGCATGAGCGGCTTCAGCGTATCCACGACTCCGCCTGCCAGGGCCGCCAGGTCCACCGTCTCCATGTTCAATTCGAGCTGACCCGCTTCCAACTTGGAAACCTCCAGCAGATCGTTGACCAGGCGCTGCATACGCTGCGTGTTCTTTCGAATGATGTCCGCGTACTCTGTCTGCTCCTCCGTCAGTTCGCCGGCCATACCGGTGGTGAGCAGTTCGGCATAGCCCATGGCCGAGGAGAGAGGGGTGCGCAGCTCGTGCGAAACCGCGGCCATGAACTCCGAGCGAGAGCGCTGCGCGGCCGTGCGTGCGCCCACATCGCGTGCCATCAACTGCACGCCAGGTTTGTTTGCCATGTCGGCCAGGCGCGTGGCCCCAAATTCTAATTGCAGCCAGGCGTCGTCATGGCGCCGCCAGCGGGCCTCCCAAATCGGCCGGTCGCCGGCCAGGGCCGCATCGAGCATGCGCTGAAAATTGTCCTGCTGCTCCGCAGGCACAAAATCGGTCCATGCCTGCCCGATGATGGCCACAGCGGCGTAGCCGGTCAGCGCGCTGGCGCTTTCATTGAATTGCATGATCTGTCCCTGGTGATCGAGCACCCAAATGGCGTCGGCCGAGTCGGCGATGCGTTTGGCCAGGCTTTGTTGCTCCGCTTCCAGGCGTTGATGCGCCTCGGCTCGTTCCAAACAGGCGCCCAATTGGCGACCGAGCGTTTGCAAAATCTCGCCTAATTCGTCTGGGAGAGGCGGCGGTGTGCGGTTGGCAATCAGAATGACGCCCAAGGGACGGTCGCCTGCGGCGATCGGTGCGCTCATGGCCCATAGCGGGTCAGTGGCTGGTTGCGCCGCCGGGTCAGCAGCATCACCGGGCAGCGAACGAATGACCGAGCCTTTCTCAGCCAGGGCTGCCTGCGCCAGGGGATGCTGGCGCCAGCGCTGATGCAGGGCGGGAGAGGCGCCGGCCGCCGCCTGTAGATCGAGCGTCTGGCGCTTGCTGTCGAGCACGTAGAGCGCGGCCGCGTCGGTCTCGAAGGCTTGAAGCACGTGCTCGGCCGTCGCCTGCAGCACCTCCTGCGCCTGCAGCGAAGAGATCAGCACGTCGCTGACCTGGTTGAGGCCGCGCAACAACTGGCGATGCCGCTGCAGGCGCATCTCACGCTGGCGCACAAGGTAGAAGCTCAGGCGGATGGCGAGTAAATTGACCAGGGAAAAGACCATGATGACGAATGTCACGGCATGGGCGGGAATCAGTCCGAGCATGCGAAAGTAAAGCCCCAGGCTGATGATGACCAGGGTTGCCAAAACAACAATGATGGCTTCGCGCTGGATGAGAGGCGAAGTTTCAGCAGGAGTCTTGTTCTTCACAAATTTCACGGCGCAACCTCATGATCGGCCCCGGGTGGTCGTGATGATGACACGTGGCAACGTTGCCGGGCGCAACAGGATCGGCTCGAATTTAGTTGACGGCGGCGAGAGCAGGGCGTCCGGTGATTGGCTCCATCGCGCGCCGCGCACGATCGGTCAAATGGTCAAATCAGGGTTGCCGACGCGCGGGGGTGCGCCTGATTGGCCCGCCGTCCAGCTCAAACATAAGCGTTCCGGCGGCGCCGGCAAATTGAAATAACGAGACTGTTCCGCCCGGCAGAACAGGTGAACCCGTGTGACCTGGCCGTCGCCATTGCTGCGAAACGACTCGCTGAAAAAGCAGTTCTCACAGGAATGACCTTGCAGTCGGCTCCAGAAAAGCTGCCAGGCAGGCCCCACGCCAGAAACGGGCGTCATGCGCGCCTCAGACCAGCGCCTGCGTCAAGGCGCGCTGCGCCAAAACCCCCGCGAGATGGCGCCGGTACTCCGCGCTGCCGCGGAAATCGGACGCCAACGCCTGGCTGGCTAACAGGTCGTCCAGGGCCACGGGCAGTTGGCTAGGATCCGGCGCAAACGCCTGCAGGCCGCTGAGAATCAACGGCTGCGCGGTGACGCCGCCCAGGGCAACGGTCGCTGTGGTCAGGTTGAGCGCGGTCACCGCGACCGCGGCCACGATTGGCTCGTCGCGCGGGGTGCGGCCGGTAGTCGCCATGCCGTACCGGGCCTGGGCCAGGCGCTTGGGCAGCGCCACTTCCAGCAGCAGTTGGCCGGCCAGGCCGGGCGCGTCGGCCAGGCCACGCAGCGTCACCTGCCGGGGCGGGCCTTCCGCGGCCACCACAATCGCGTGCGCTTCCAGGGCCAGAAGCGCCAGCCACAGGACGGACGTGGGCCGGGCCTGTGCAACCAGGCCGCCGATCGTGGCCGCGTTGCGGCGGTTGATCGGGCCTTCGGTCCGCGCTGCGGTTGCCAGCAGGCCATTGGCCCAGCCGCCGGCCGCGGAGGCTGGGGTCAGTTCGGCCAGCGTCAGCAGCGCGCCGAGGTGCAGTCCATCTGATCGCACGTCGGCGAACGCCAGTGGCAGATCGCGCAGGTCAACGACGGCGTCGGCCGCGCCGTTCATCAGGCTGGGGACCAGGGCGGCGCCGCCGGCGAGCAGGGCCGGCGACGGGGTCCGCGCCAGCAGACGGCGCACGGTCGCTACATCAACGGGGCGATGGTATTCGGCAAGAGGCATGGCGGCTCCTTATTTGCGTTCGTACTTGCCCATCACCTGCGCCTGACCCAGGACATGACCGGCCAGCGCTCGCTCCAGGTCGCCGCGGGCCGCGCCGGCGCGCAGGGGCAGGGAGGGGACATCCAGGGCGTAGAGGCGAAAGAAGTAACGATGCACGCCGTGCCCACGCGGAGGATAGGGGCCGCTGTAGCCGGTTTCATTCGAATCGTTGCGGCCGCTGACGCCGGGGCCGCCCGGCTTCCAGCCCTCGGCCAGGTGATCGAGCGCGCCGGGCAGGTTGAACAGCGTCCAATGGGTCCATGTGCCGCGCGGGGCATCGGGATCATCCACGATCAACGCGAAACTCTGCACGTCCGGCGGCGCGCCGCGCCAACTGAGCGCGGGCGACACATTGGCGCCTTCGCAGGTAAACCGCGCCGGCATGATGTCGCCGTCGCGAAAAGCGGTTGTCTCCAAGATGAATGCCATGATAGACCTCGCAATTTTCCTGTCCACTCAGCCGTAGGTCACGCCTCCGGCGTGACGACGCTCTCGGCGACACATCACGCTTCGATGCGCGAACGGGGCAAGCCGGAGGTTTGCGTTACAGGCGGCGGGCGCTGAATGCGGCGTAGAGAACGATCGAGCCGGCCACCGCCACGTTGAGCGATTCCACCTGGCCGGCCATGGGCAGACTGACCAGCCAATCGCACGTTTCACGCACCAGGCGACTCAGCCCCTGCCCCTCGCTGCCCGCCACCAGGACGAGCGGGCCGCCCAGGTCGGCCTGATCGAACGGGATGGCCTGGGCATCCACCTCCAGCCCGGCCACCCACAAGCGCCGGGCCTTCAGCTCCTGCAAGGCGCGCGTCAGGTTGACGATCTGTGCGATGCGCAGATGCTCCACCGCGCCCGCCGATGCGTTGCTGACCGTGGCCGTGATGCCGGCCGCGCGGCGATCGGGCAGCAGCACGCCATGCACCCCCACGGCTTCGGCCGTGCGCAGCAGCGCGCCCAGGTTCTGCGGGTCCTGCACATGATCCAGGGCCAGCAGCAGCGGCGCCTCACCCCCAGCGGCCAGGATCGCGTCCAAATCCACGTAGGGGTAGGCTGAAACCTCAGCCGCCACCCCTTGATGGTTGGCCCCGGCGCTGACCTGGTCGAGCGTCGGGCGCTGCGCCTCGCTCACCGGGCAGCGGGCCGCCTGCGCCAACGTCATGATCTCGGCCACGATGCCGGTGCGCTGACTGCCCGAGGCGAACAGGATGCGCTGCACCCGCCGCCGCCGCGCCCGCAGCATTTCGCGCACCGCTTGTCGGCCATAGAGCCATTCCTGGTAGTTCATCCCCGGCGCCGATGACCTAGCTGTCAGCCAGGCGCCAACTGGCGCCTTGCGCGCCATCTTCGAGCAGCACGCCCAGGTCCTTCAGGCGGTTGCGAATGGCGTCCGCCTGCGCCCACTGCTTGTTCTTACGCGCCTCCTGGCGCAGCTCGATCAAATAGTTGACCAGGCCAGCGGTCACGGTCATCAGGCCGGCGCTGTTGCTGGCGCCGAGATTGCCGGGCAGCAGGCCGAGCACGGCGCCTGCCAGGTCAGTGTAAAGTTGACCCAACGCGGCCACGGCGACGCGATTGGGCAGCGTCGCCGCGTTGAGCAGGGCGTTCGTGGCGCGGCTGAAATCGAACAGCTCGGCAATGGCGCTGGCGGTGTTGAAATCGTCATCCAGGGCCGCGCTAAAGCGCTGGCGGGTGGCGTTCAGCAGGTCAGCGATTTCCGTCGGTAGGTCGCCTGCCGGGCTGGCCGCGTTGAGCCTCTGTTCGACCAGGCGCACGGCGCTGAGGAGCCGGCTGTAGCCCCTTTGTGCGCCTTCCAGCGCGCCGGCGCTGAAGTCGGCGCTGGAGCGATAATGCGTGCTGAGCACAAAGAAGCGCAGCGCCAGGGGTTCGACGATCTTGAACGCGTCCTGGATGGTGGTGAAGTTGCCCAGCGATTTGCCCATTTTGACGCCGTTCACCGTCACCATGTTGTTGTGCATCCAGAAGCGCACGAACGGTGTGCCGCCGTGGGCGCACTCGGCCTGGGCAATCTCGGCTTCATGGTGGGGGAATTTGTTCTCCAGGCCGCCGCCGTGAATGTCGAACGGTTGCCCCAGGTACTTGATGGACATCGCCGAGCATTCGACATGCCAACCGGGGTAGCCTGCGCCCCAGGGTGAGGGCCACTGCAGGATGTGCGCCGGCTCGGCGCGCTTCCATAGGGCAAAATCGGCCGGATTGCGCTTCTCCGGGTTGACGGCCACGCGCGCGCCCTCTTCCTGGTCTTCCACGCGGCGACCGGAGAGCTTGCCGTAGTCTGGGTCGCTGTCCACGCTGAAGTAAACCGAGCCATTGACCACGTAGGCATGGCCGGCTGCAATCAGTTCTTCGATCTGCGCGATTTGCTCAGGAATGTGGCCGCTGGCGCGCGGAACGATGTCCGGGCGGCCTACATTGAGCATATCCATGTCGGTGAAGTAGCTGTGCGTGTAGCTTTCGACCAGCTCCATCGGATGCACCCGGTCGAAGCGGGCCTTGCGCAAGATCTTGTCTTCGCCTTCATCCGCGTCATCGGTCAGATGGCCGACATCGGTGATGTTCTGCACGTAGCGCAGGTTGTAGCCGCTATAGCGCAGCCAGCGCACGATCACGTCAAACGAGACGTAGGTCTTGGCGTGGCCCAGATGCGAGTAGTCGTAGACGGTTGGACC
>JAYRVL010000149.1:0-7562 GCA_041918575.1 Anaerolineae bacterium
CCGGTCTCCGGTCTCCGGTCTCCGGTCTCTTGTCTCCGGTCTCCACTCTCCGCTCTCCGGTCTCTGGTCTCCGGTCTCCGGTCTCTGGTGCATCATCGGCATCCACACCATACCCGGCGCGCTCGCTGCGGCCGTGACGGTGCGCGCCTGCCCGCTCTGATCGCTGATGGTCGCGGTCGTCACGGCGTTGGCGCCGTGCGGACGCACCGTGAACCAGGCCTGGCCGCTGGCCCGCGGGCGCAGGTTCCCCAGGTTCCAGGTCAGCACACCACCCTGCGGCTGCACCCCGCCCGCCGCGGCCACGAACGTGCTGCTCACCGGCGCCGTGGCGGTCAGCACGGCCGACGCCGCGCCGCCAAAACCGACCTCGTTCCAGTGCAGGTGATAGGTCACCGTGTTGGCCGCAACCACCGGCGCCGCAGTCAGCGTGTACGCGTGATCGCAGCCCCAGGAGACCCCATTGCCGCTGGCCGGCGTAAAACGCACGGCCCGCCCCGCTTGCAGCCCGGCCGAATTGGCATACGAGTAGAGCTGACCCACGCTGCCGGCCGCATCTTCCAGCCCCACCGTGGTGTAATCCGGCCAGCTCAACGTCTGATACTGGTAGGTGACGGCGCCGGTCGGCAAATCCAGAATGATCTCGAATGTCTCCGGGGCGCCGCTGGCCCAATGCTCCACCGCCTGCCACTGCGCAATGAACGCGTTGGCCGTGGACTTGACATATACCAGCCCCTGCGTGCCCTGCGCCGGGTTCAGGTCTTCGCCCAGCGCGGTGAGCGCGGCGTTGGGCGGGCCTTCGAAGGGAAGCATCATCTGCACGCGCGACCACCACGCGTTCGTAAAATAGATGTAACCGTTGGAGTTGACAGTGACGGTGGTGTAGGGCGCGCCGAAGTAGGTGAACGGCTGCGCCAGGGGCAAGAACGCAGTGCTGGCGTCATCGCCCAGGTGATAGATCGCGCCGTCGCTGGCATCCTGCCAGTCGAAAACCGGGCCGCCGGGCTGGCGGTCGTCCAGGCAAGTGTAGTTGGGGCGTGCGGTCAGGCTGAAATCCAGGGCCACCGTCCCGCTGACCGCCGCCGATTGGGTGAGCGGATGGAAACCGGGGTGCTGTGCGATGATGTCAACCGTCACGGCCGGGCCGCGGGTGGTCACCGGCACGGGCAGCGAATACATCCCGCTGGCGTCGGCAAAGACCGGCGCCGCGCTGGCTTCGTTCGCCAGCATGACCAGCGCCGGCGCCCCCTCGCCGGTGACGCTGTCCGCGACGCGGCCTTGCACGACGGCCGCGGTCAAAGCGGCAAGGTCAGCGTCCACGGCCGTGGTTTGATCCTGGCTCACGGTTACATTGGCATGGAGCGCCGGCGCGTAGCCAAACGCCTTCATCTCCACGGTCCATACGCCGGCGCCGGCCACCACCCGGTAGTCGCCCTCCGCGTGGGTCATCGTGGTCAGGCTCTTGCCCATGCGGCTAAAAATGACGCTGGCGCCGGCCACGGGCAGGCCGTTGCTCGTCACCCGGCCGGCCAGGTAGCCCGCCTGCCAGACCAGGTCGGCCGCAGCCTTGACATCCAGGCGACCCCAACCATAGGCGTTGTTGGGTACTGCGCTGCCCGCCACGCCGCCGCACGATTGGCTGCTCGTGCGGGGCGCGGCCGTCTTGCGCAGCAGTTCTTCGATCTGCTCCACCTGTCCGGCCAGCCTCGGCTCCAGCGAAATCAGGAGCGCCACCGCGCCGGCCACATGCGGCGCGGCCATCGAAGTGCCGCTGTAATTCTGATAGCCGCCGCCCGCAATGCTCGAACGCACCATCACCCCGGGCGCAGACACCTCCGGCCCGGTCCGCCCGCTGAAGGGATTGGGGCCGCGCGAGGATGAACCGGCAATGGTATCGCTGCTGTCGGTGGAACCGACGCTGAACACCAGCGGATTGTCACCGGGCGAGCCGAGCGTGCCGCACGCGCTGCCCATGTTGCCGGCCGAAATGCTGGAAAAGATGCCGCTGGCGCGCAGCGCGGCCAGCGCCGGCTGAAAAATTTCGCTGCCGCCCGGGCCGCCCCACGACTGATTGAGCACATGCGGCCGCAGGTCAGGATTGGCGTTGTTTCCGGCCAGGTCCGTGGGCGCCAGCATGAACTGCTGCGCCAACAGCAGGGTCAGGTTGTCGGGGCAGCACCCGTACGCGGCGATCCAGGTCGCGCCGGGCGCAACGCCGATCTGGTTGGCGCCGCCGTCCCAGCCCACCTCCGTGCCCATCACGTGCGTGCCATGACTCCCCTCCACGGCCACAGGCGCCGGGTGTACGCCGGTCGGATCGTACCAGTTGAAATTGTGATCGAACACGCCGTTGCCCACTGCGTTTTCTCCGGAAACGCTCAGGTTGCCGCGGTATTGGTTGACCAGCGCCGGATGGGTGAAATCCACGCCCGTATCCACATTGGCCGCCACCGCGCCCGCGCCGTTGACATGGTAAGTCGTCCAGACCTCCGGCGCGCGAATTTTGCTCACGCCCCACTCCACCGCGGCCGGCGCCTGCGCCTGGCCCGCGGCCATTTCCACGCCCGGCGGCGCCAGCTTGCGATTGGGCACGATGCGCGCCACCTCCGGCCACGCGGCCAGCGTTTTCAGCGTCTCCGCGTCGCCGCGCACAGCAATCGCGTTCACAATCCACAGTGGCTGCACCGCCTGCACACGGCCGGCCGCCTTCAGCCGCGCCAGCCGGTTCAACACACGCGGCTGCGTGCGCCCGGCCACCTCGCTCAGCGCCGCGTAAACCGCCCGCCCCCGCGCCGTCCAATCCTCGCTCGCGGCCGTCCCCGTCAAATCTGCCTGCTCCCTCAACAACAAAAACACCGAGACCCATTCCGCCCCGGCATCCCCAACCTCCGCATCAACCGCCCCCGCACGCCCGGCCTCCAACCCGACGCCCCTTGCAGAAACCGCCGCCCCCGCCATCAGCGCCGCCACCACACCGATTCCAGCCAGTAGCCATTTCCCATGCAATCTCCGGCGCGTTCCATTTGTTGTTTTCATTGTCATCGTCATTCGACTCCTTCGTTGGTAGAGAGATTGGAGATCAGAGATTGGAGATCAGAGATCAGGGATCGGAGATCAGAGATCGGGTTTGTGGAAGAAGGGAGTTGACTGGTCTTCAGTCTCCAATCTCCCCTCTCACCCCTCCCCTCCAACCACAAATCACCCGCCCTCCACGTAGGTCTCCAATCTCCGGTCTTCAGTCTCCAATCTCCCCTCTCACCGCCAGCTCATACAAATACTTCTGTCGCTCTTCCGCGGTCAGCTCGCGAGTCACATGGCTGGGCGCCAGGGCCAGCAGATCGTCCAGGCTGCCGCAGACGTTGCAGTCGTAGACCTGCGCGGCCCCATCCGCGCCCGCGCTGACGAAGTGACGGCCGTCCGCGCTGAAGTCCAACCCGCGCACGCCCGCGGCATGCCCCCAGAAGGTCATCAGGGTCTGGCCGGTGCGCAGATCCCACAGGCGCACCGTCGGATCGCCGGTGTCGCCGCCGGTGATGGCAAAGCGGCCATCCGGGCTGAACGCGGCCGCGGCGACCGGCGCCTGGTGCCCGGCCAGGCTGAACAGGCGACGACCGCTCGCCGCGTCCCACAGCGCCGCGGTCTGATCCTGGCTGGTGGTGAGCACGAAGCGGCCATCCGGGCTGAACAGGGCGTGCGTGACCGCGCCTTCGTGCGCCAGCGGAGCGCCCTGCGGCTGCCCGCTGCTCGCATCCCACAGGCGGGCCGTGCCATCGGCGCTGGCGGTGGCGACCAGGCGGCCGTCCGGGCTGAAAACCGCGTCATAGACCAGGCCGCTGTGCCCGCCGAGCGTGATCTGCGCCTCGCCGCGGCCCACATTCCAAATGATGGCGCTGCCGTCCGCGCCGGCCGTGACCGCACGCGTCCCGTCTGGGCTGAACGCGCCGGCCAGCGCCGCGCCGCTGTGACCGCGTAGCGTTGCCATGACCTGGCCGCTCGCGACGTCCCACACCAGCGCGGTCTGATCGTTGCTCGTGGTCAGCGCCCGCTTGCCGTCCGTGCTGAAAACCGCGCGGTTGACCGGGCCGCTGTGCCCGCGCCACGTGACCGGTGCGCCCGCGCCGTTGACCGGCCACAGACGCACGCTGCCATCTTGACCGGCGCTGAGGACCTGCTGCCCATCCGGACTGAAGACTGCCTGGTAGACTGCGCCCTCATGGCCGGCCAGGCGGGCCAGGCGGCCGCCGCTCAGCGCGTTCCACAGACCAACCGTCCCATTGGCGTTGGCCGTCGCCACAAGGCCGCCGTCCGGGCTGAAGGCCGCGCTCCACACCGGGTTGCACGAACCGTCGCACCCGGGCGCGGTGGCCGGCATCTCGGTCAACACCTGCAAGGACTGCCCGGCGTTGGCGGTCCACACACGCGCCGTGTCGTCCTGACCCGCGGTGATGACCAGGCGACCGCTGGCGTCGAACTGACTGCGGTTGATCGCAGCGGTATGGCCGACCAGCGTGGTCAGACGCTGCCAGGTGCGCGTGTTCCAAAGCACGGCCGTGCGGTCGGCGCTGGTGGTCAGCAGTAGGCGCTCGTCCGGGCTGAGTTCCAGGGTGGTGATGCGATCCTCGTGGCGCAGCTCGGCCTGCGGCTGCCCGCTGGCCGCATCCCACACGATGACGCGGCCATCGTTCGACGCGGTGAAGACGCGGCGGCCATCCGCGCTGAGCCTGACCCCCTGCACGCGCTCGGTGTGACCGCGCAACTCACGGTAGAACTCGCCGCCCGGCAGCTTCCAGACGCGGGCCGTATCGTCCCAGCTGGCCGTTGCCAGCCACTGCCCGTCGGCGCTGAACGAGGCATCGGTCACTTCGGCCTCGTGGCCGGTCAGAATGGCGAGCGGCCGGCCGGAGGCTGTCTCCCACAGGCGCGCCGTGTTGTCCTGGCTGGTCGTGGCGATGACCGAGCCGTCGGGTGAAAAGACCGCCGTGATGAGGCCGTTGCGGTGCCCTTCGAGAAACAGGGCCATGGCGCCGGCCTGCACATCCCACACATAGCCGGTGTAGCTGCCGCTGGCAATGGCGAGCAGCGCGCCGTCCGGGCTGAAATTGACATGGTAGACCTCGCCGCCCAGGTTGGCGATTTCCGCGTGCAGCGCGCCCTCCGGCGCGTCCCACAGGCGCACGACCGCGCCGGCGCCGCCGCTGGCGAGTAGACGGCTGTCCGGGCTGAAGGCCAGATCGAAGATGCGCGGCGTGTGACCGCGCAGCCAGGCCACATGGCGAAACGTGGCGGCATCCCAGATTCCGATCAACCCGTTGTAGTCCGCGGCCGCCAGCCAGCGTCCATCGGGCGAGAAAACGGCCTTGACCACACCATCCTCGAAACCGGAGAGGACCGCGCGAATGGGAGACGCGATCAGCGCCTGGCGCAGGGCGTCTTCGGCCTGCACATTGGGCTGAAGCTGCGCGGCAGACTGCGCCAGCAGCACGCTCAATTCAGGGTCGGTTTGCAGTTGCAGGTTGGCGCTGACGGCAATGTTGCGCGCCGCGGCGTCTTTGGCCGCGGCCGTGGCCTGCGTGGCAAGCAGGTACTGGCTGCGCGCATAGAGTGCCAGGCCCACCATGAGTAGGAGCAGGGCGAGAAGGCCCAGCGCGGTCAGGCGCAGACCCTGGACGCGACCGCGTTCCTGGGCCAGGCGGGCCGCAGCTTCGGCCTGCTGCTGGCGCAGGCGCTGCTCGCCCGCGGCCTGTTCCGCCAGCAGCCGCGCCGCGGCCGCGGCCTGTTCCACCGCGTAGACGAAGCGCGTGCGCCAGTCCAGGATGGGCGCGGCCAGGACATCATGAAAAATCTCGAAGCGAGACACATCGGCCTGATCGGGCGGCGGCGCCACCGGGCGCAGGATGCGCATGCTCGAACCGGACAGTTTTTCCAGCACCGGCGCCAACTGCGCAAGCGTCAGCCCGCTGTACTCGGCCAGGTCGGACACGCTGTGCGCGATCTTGGCGCCGGATGGCGTCACCAGGTGATGGAAGATGGCCGCGGCGTGATCTTGTTCGACCGGCGTCAGTGTGCTGAGGACGGTGTCGAGATGGGTGCGCACGATGCGCTCCGCGCCGCCCAGGCGCTGCAATGTGTCCAGGCGCAGGATCGGCGCGCCGGCCTGGCGTTCTTCGGCCCACAGGCGGCTCATCACCAGTTGCAGGTAGGGCGTCTCCACCCGCGCGGGGCCGCCGGCGCCGCTCACCGTGCCGCGGCCCGACTCGCCTACGAATACCTGGTTGGTCTGCACCTGCGCCAACACCTCATCCACCAGGGCCGGCTCGATGCCGAACCGCGGGTCAGGCTCGAACAGGCGGTTATAGGCCAGCAGCGGCTGCTCGATCGCCTCGCGGGCGGCCGCCACATCCAGGTGCTGGATGCGCAGGTAGTTCTCGAACAGGCGAGGAATGCGGCCCTTGAAGCGGTCGAGCCGGGCCAGGGCATCTTCACGGATGGCAATCAGGAAATTCACGCGCAGATCGGGGTGATTGATCGCGCGCGGCAGTTCCATGGCCAGCGTGCCCAACCCATCCTCTGTGGCGTGATAGAAGAGGTATTCCTCGAACTGATCGAGAATGACCAGGAGATCGCAATCGAGCGCGCGGGTCCAGGCCTGCAGCGTGGACACGAACGCGGCGGCCGAGGGCGGGGGCAGGGAGGCGACGGCCGCGAACTGATCGAGATCGAAAGGCCCCAGGTCGGCTTGCAGCGTCGCGTAGATGGCGTTCAGCAGGCTGGTCAGCGGGTCGTCGCGCCACGCGCTGACGATGACCACGACAGATTCGGTGCGGCCCTGCTGCGCCAGATCATCCGCGGCCAGACCGCGCAGGTGATGAACGACGCCGGCGCGCAGCACAGAGCTTTTGCCCACGCCGCTGGCGCCGTAGAGCAACGTCAAGCGCGTGGCGATCAGGTTGGCCTCGATCATGTCGCGCTCGCGCTGGCGGCCAAAGAAAAAGCCGGCGTCATCTTCGCTGTAGGGAATCAGGCCCTTGTAGGGCGAAAAGGCCGCGTTTGGATCGCTCATGCGCGACTCCCAACCGCGGGGAGATGTGGCAGGCGCTCGCTCAAATCGGCCACGAACTGCTCCAGGCTCAGGTCGAGAATGTCCACGTTGTGGCGGCTCCAGAATTTCTGGCTCATGGTGGCCGGTTCCGGCTCCACAGCCCAGGCATAGCCACGTTTGGGGGAAAAGACGCGGTGCAGGACCGTGCGCGAGTTCCAGGCGCTCAGATCGAAGCCGAGGAAAAGAAAGTAGCTGCGCTTGAGAAAGGCGAGAAGCGGCGCCGGCGCAATGGCCGCGATGTCCATCCGCGGGATGAAGTTGATGAAATGATCCTCGGTGATGACATAGCTGTCGGCCTCGAAGTTCTGGCGATCAATGGCGCCATGCAACTTGAGGATGAGCACCCGCCGCGCGGCGGTCTGGTCAATCGGCAGGTCCAGGTACTCGTTCGGCCGGTCAATCACGATCGGTTCGTCCTCGTTGCCGGGCCGGTGCAGGAACGCGCCGCGTTGATCGCCTTCACCGA
>JAYRVL010000150.1:0-10116 GCA_041918575.1 Anaerolineae bacterium
CCTCGGTCGCGGCCTGCGCCAGGCGCGCGCTCAGCCGGAACGCGGCCGGGAACTCGCCAATCCAGCGCACATTGGAGTTGCCGGCCAGGCGGGCCAGCGAACGGGCGTCGCTCCAGAGCAGGAAAGCGTCGAAGGGGTAGTGCTGGAGCACCGCGCCGGCCGCGTTGAGCGCGTCCATGTCCTGCTCGTCGGCCGGCGCGTAGAGTTGCACCAAGCTCAGGCCTTGACCCCGGCCGTTGCGCGTGCTGGCGGTCAACCCGGCCGGCATGGCCGGCGGCCCGTCGGTCACAGGATCGAAGCGCCAGACGTCGAAGCTAATCAGGCCAAAGCCATCTTCCTCCTCGAAGGGCAGACCGCTGGCCTGTAACTGGCTGAACTGCGTTTCGTCGAGAACCAGCCAGGCGAAGGCGCCGTAATCACGCGCCAGGAGCGCGCCGCTCAGCGCCTCATCCAGGCGCCGCTCGCCCAGCTCGTCATAGGTCACGCGCACCGCATGGCGACCGGCCGCCTGGCGCTGCTCCGGCGTGACCTGGGCCGCGGCCTCGATCAGGGCGCCCACGCCGGCCACGTCGTAAGGCCGGTTGTCGCCATCTACATCGGTCCACTGGCCGGTGTTGCAGTGGTCCACCGCGGGCGACGTGCGCGCAATGTGATAGTCGCCGTTGGCCGGGTCCCAAAAATCGGGATCGCTGACCAGGTTGTTGCTGCCGGGGAAATCGTACTGCACGATGGAGCAGTCAATCGTCACATCGCCGCTGCCGAGAACCAGGCTGCTGTCGCTGTTGGCCCACAGAATCAACTCGTCTCCGTCCAGGCGCGTGCCGGTGTCAATGCCGAAACTCCTCGACTGGCCGCCGTTGCCGGCAAAGGTGCTGTTGCGCACGGTGGCGTCGGGCGCGCCGAAGTCGTCGAGCAGGCGCAGCGTGTAGTTGGACGTGGCCGTGTTATCGGTCGCCATCACGTTGTAGAGGTTGACGTAGGCTTCACCGCGGGCATAGAAAGCGCTGCCCAACGAGCCGCTGTTGCCCTCGGCATAGACGCCGTCGAAATCGAGGTCCGCGCCGAGGGTCAGATAAACGGCGCCGCCGTAGTTGCCGGCGGTGTTGTTAGAAATCTGGGTACACTTACCGTTGCACGGCTGGGCTACGTTCAAGTCCATATCCAGGGTCGAAAAATCATCGGTCGCGTAGACGCCGCCGCCGAGGCCGCTGGCCGTATTGTTGCTGATGCTGCCGTTGGTCGCGTAGAGGTCTGCGGCGCCGGCCAGGTAGACGCCGCCGCCGCTGTTGCTGGCGCTGTTGACCCCGATGACGGCGTTGGAGCCGCCCAGGGCGATATAGCTGTTGTTGAGCGCGTAGATGCCGCCGCCGTTGGTCGCGGTATTGCCGGCAATCACGGCATACTCGGCGCCGGCGCCGTCGAGATACGCGTTGCAGTCATCGAGGTAGAGGCCGCCGCCGTTGCCGCTGGCGTTATTGGGAAAATTCACGAAAAAGACAAAACCGACATAGGAATCACGGCGGATGTTGATCACGCCGCCGCTGCAGTAGACCCCGCCGCCGTCGCCGGCCAGGGCATTGTTGAGATAAACGAAAGATTCGTCTTCCAGGTTCAAGGCGGCGTCTGCGGACATGTGAACGCCGCCGCCCACGTTGGAATCATTTTCGGTGACGTTGGTGCGGCGCAGGGTGACGGTGTTCTGGTTGTCAATTTCCAAGCCGCCGCCAAAATCCGCATCGTTTTCGCCGCCCCGCAGCTCGAAAAGGTCAATGATCGTCGTCAGCGGACCGGCGCCGCCGTAAATCTCGAACACGCTGTCGCCCCGGCCGGTTGCGTCCATGACCGTTCTGGAGCTGCCCTGCGCCGTGCAGGTGCTGTTCCAGCCGCCGCTGATCGTCAGCGACTTGGCGTTGATGTTGACGGTGGCATTGGCGCCGGTGAAGGTCTTGGCCTGTACGCGGATCGTGTCGCCCGACGCGGCCGCGTTGACCGCAGCCTGGATCGAGACGTAGGTGCAGCTATCGCCGACGGTCAGAGTGGCGGCCGGGCGCTGCGGCGCGGCGTCGCCAGGCGGCGTGGTCCATTTCTCGTCATCGGCCGGCGTGGGGCGCAACGCCTGCGCGCGACTGATCGCTTCCTGGCGCAGCAGTTCGGCGCGGTGGGCGGCATCGGCGGCGCCCTGCTGCAGCTCCTCCTCGCGGGAGATGGGGCCGATGGGCGCCGGCGCGGGGCGTTTGGCCGGCGGCGTGAGCTCCCGCGCCAGGCGAATGGCGGCGGGCAGATCGCCTTGGGCCAGCTCCTGGGTGAGCGCGGTCAGGGCCACACGATCACCAGCGTTGTAGGCCGCCTCGATCTGCTGCCAGAGGCGTTCCTCAGCCGTGAAGACCGGGTCAGCGTTGCCCGGCAGGCTCGCCTCATAGCCGGGAGGCGCGTCTTGCCGGTCGATGGCCTGTGTCGGAGGTAAGGCCTGGACGACCGGTGCTGGCAGCATGGCCGACGTCAACACAAGCAGCATGAGCCACACAAACAACGGACGTGGCCGTCCATTCAGGAATGATTTTGGTCTTGACATTGACATTGACGGTTCTCCTTACTACCCCAGGTCTCACGCGAAGCCGCGAAGATCGCGCAGGTGAAATGATCAGCGCCCCACGGCGAGACTATTTGCGCCTTCGCGTGAGGCAAGCCCGGTCTTTCCCCGGCCCCAGATGCCACGCTACTGCGGGTTGACCAACACCCAAACAAGGCCATCCTGCGCCTCGCCCAGGGTTACGCCCAACACCGGCGCGCCCTCGGCGACAAGCATGCCGGCGACGGTTCGGGTCTGCAGTGGCCGCACCCGGCCGTCCGCCGCGATGGTAACACGGGCGCCGGCGGTGATGACGCCCACGTCGGACGCCAGCCGCGCCGGCGCCGGCCCGCTGTAGATGATAGTCACGTACTCGCCCGGCGCCGCCGCGCCCTCGCCGGGGAGGAGCTGCCGGCCGTTTTCCGATGGCAGGTGATGTGCCACGGTGATCGGCGTGGCACGGCCGGCCACGACACCTACCGCCGCCTGGCCCGCCTGCGCGGGCAGGACTTCCCACAGCAGCGGCGCGTTGTCGAAATCGGCCGCGGTAACGCCGCGCACGGTGACAACGTCGCCTGGCTGCAGCGGACCTGCGCCTACATTCACCGCGAAACTCGCCTGCAGACAACCCGTGCAGGCGCCGGTGATCGTCACGCTGCCGTTGAACCAGCCGGCCCAGCCGGTCATGGCTTCGCCGTAAATGGCGCGACCACCGTTGATGACTCGCCCGGCCACGCCAAAGCCGCCGCCCGTGTTCTCACCGTGGGTCTCTGGAATGATGATGACAAGCTCATTCTCGTCAAGCCTACCGAGTGTTTCGGAGAACACGAGCTCGAGCAGAAAGACCTTGTCGCCCACCTTGAACTCCTGAGGGCCGATGTCGCCGGTTCCGCTCGTCCAGGCTACGGTTTGCTGCTCATCGCCGCTGGCGACGGTGAAATCGTAGTAGAGAAAGCCGCGTGGATACTGGGGCGACGTTACGCGGCGCGTGCCGACGAATTCCAGCGTAAAATCAGGGAAGTCCACAGGCTGTCCTGGGGCATAGGCGACCCGGGATCCGTATGCGGCCTGGCCAGCGGGGGCGCTCACCTGGCAGCCTGTGAGCAACAGCATGATCGCTGCTGCGAGCCAATATCGGAGCATTGCGTGCCTCCACGAGTAACGGTCCGGCCTGGCCGCCGGCGTAGCTGTTGCTCAAGATCAGCGCCGCTTAGCCCGGAAATCCGAACGAACCATGAATGGTCAACGGGTCGCTGTCCGTCCATGTCTGAGCCAGGTGGTCGGCGCGGACCTGGCGCCGGCTTGGCGAGGGCATGGCATACACACAGGGTTCCGGTCGCGCAACCAGGGGAGCATTTGGGGAGACTGAACGGCCACGAGTGGATGAGAAGAGTTAGAGGTGGCGTTATATCATAAAGAACGAACAGGGAATACAGCCTTGCGTTTGATCTTTCCAGCAGTGTGACTTGCGACAAAGCGCCGTCATCCCGGTAGGTCCAATCTCCTGGTCGGACGCCGCAGTTGCAGCGAAGCGCAGTTTGTCGAGGAGGATGTCGTTACGTCAGGGGTGTGATCTGTGGATGAGAATCACAAGCCGGCGTTTCTTGCCAATTGCAGCATCGTGTCCATCATCTGCCTGAAGTACGGGCATTTTTGGTAGACAATCTGTGGGTCCAACTGATCGAACAGTTCCTTGCCGTCAGTTACCTTCTTGTACTTTCGCTGCAATTTGTCTCGGTAGAGCCGGTCGAGGAGCCTTGCAGGCGGTTCGTCGAAATTTACGGTCTCAGGATACAGGATCCTGGCGGGCAGAGCCTTCTTGATTGCTGTGGGAAACAGTTCAGCGTTACTCAGAAGCCATGCCTCAGCCTCATGCACCGCAAAGAATAGCTTGAATCGCTGGTGGCCGACCCTGCTTTCCAGCTCTTTGGTCGCCCAGAGCAGACGTTGATCCGCGGACTCCAGGTGATTCGGGTAAATCGAAGGCCCATAAAGGTCCAACAGAGCTATCACGGCGATGATCTCGGCAGCCTTTGGACTTTCCAGGTACATTTGCGTCCTGTCCGGCAGTTCGCGGATCAGCTCAGGCCAACCCTCGAAGCGCACGACCTGGATTCCAACTCGCTGGCTGAGGCGGACGTCCAGCCAACGTTTCAAGAAGCCAGGGATAGCTTTTTGTTCGGTGTAACCCTCCACGAGCAGCACGAATTTCATGCCAACGCCTCCAACTCGCCGCTTCGATACATCCGGCCCAGTGTATACCTCTTGAGCCAATAATCGAGCGCTTCATCTGAGAGGGTGCGCAAATGGGTGCGTCCTTCCTGCCACTGTGCGACGGTGGTGGTCGGCGGAGTATCTCCGAAGGCATCCAGGAATTCGGCCGAATGCGTTGTCAAGATAATTTGCGACCTGAGGGCGGCATTGCTGGCATACTCCGCGATAATCGGCAGCATCGAAGGGTGAAGACCTGTCTCTGGCTCGTCAATAGCAATCAAGGCAGGAGGGTTTGGGTTGGCTAATATCGCGAGAAGAAACAGGAAGCGCAATGTTCCATCCGAAAGATCGGCAGCCGTCTGCTCGCGTCGCAGGCTCTTCCAGCGCACGCGCAACTGAATTCGCTGATCAGCGGCGGGTGGGAAGATCAACTCGTCGAAGTCATCCCCAAAGGCGACCCTCATGGCGGCGTTGATGTCTCGTTTGAAGTCCCGGCTGCCGGTGTACAACGTATGAAGGACCGAGATCAGGTTCGCGCCATCAGGCGCCACGGATGTCTCCGAACGGGCAAGCGTTGGTTGGCGCACGGGCGCCTCGCGATGCACCTGAAAATCCTGGTAGACACGCCAGCTCGCCAGCTCATTCTGGAAGCTCGAGATGGTGCGGTTCGCGGTGAATGGCCCTGACGCCATCGAGAGCAGAGTTTCTTCTTCCGACACCGCTTCTTCGGGCGCGTCCAACCTTTTCTCCCGTTCATCGAATACCACCGCGTTGCGCGGGGTCCGCTCCAGGAACTTCATCGGTTGCTCCTTTTCTCCAGTATGCACGCGATAGAAGTTGCCCAGAAGCTCATGTTCGATGCGATACGCGCTGGAAAGACCGAGGCGCAGCAGTTCCAGCTGATAGGTCAATCTGTAGCGTTCCGATTCGAGTTCTGGCATCGCCGCGCCGACTGAAGCAGTCTTGACCTGAAGCGAAATCTGTGGTTCCTGGCCGTCCCAAACCAGCGGCTCCATCCCTCCTTCGCGTTGAACATATTTCCCCAGGCCACCCCGCGCAGAGACGGCGAGCAGATCGAACACCTTCAGCAGGTTGGACTTGCCGCTGCCGTTTGGCCCGATGATCACATTGATGTCACCAGGGAGCCACGTGATATCGTAAAGTGAGCGAAACCGCTTTACATCCAGCTGCAGCAGCTTCTTCATGCTTGCCTCCAAGTTCCGGTCAGCGTTCGACGCCGGTTTCATTAAGCTATCTTCAGGTCAGCGCGGCTTACGCCTCGGTGTAATAGACGACCCCTACGGTGCCTGGCCCCACGTGCGCGCCAACGACTGGGCTGAGTTCGCTGAAGTGCAGTTCTGCCACGTCGAACTGATCTGCGATCTGGTCGTAGAGCCAGAGCGCGTCGCGGGTGGCGGCTGCGTGGGCCACGGCCACGTGCAGCGGTTTCTGGCCGGTCACGGCCGTTTGCAGATCGAGCAGCAGCGCGTCGAGCGCGGCGCGGTGACCGCGGGCCGTGCCGGCGATGATGGTGCGCCCATCTTCCACGGCCAGGATGGGCTTGAGCGTCAGCGCGGCGCCGATCCAGCGATCGGCCGCGCCAATGCGCCCACCGAGATACAGGTAGCGCAAATTGTCCACCACCAGGCGCACATGCAGCCGGGGCGCCAAGGCGCGGGCCGTCGCGGCGGCCTCCGCCAACGTGGCGCCTGCGGCGCGGGCTCGCGCCGCAGCCAGCACCACGAAGCCGGCGCCCATCGAGACCGAACGCGAATCAATCACTTCGACCGGAATATCCACCGCCGCGGCCGCCTGGCGCGCCATGTCAACGGTGTGACTGTATTCGCCGGACAGATGCACAGACAGAATGCCGTCATGGGTCTCTGCCAGCGCCTGGTAGGTGGCGATGAGCGACTCCAACGACGGCGGTGATGTCACCGGCAGGCGAGAAACATGCGGCAGACGCCGGTAGAACTGCTCGGGCGTGATATCCAACCCGTCACGGTAGGTAACACCGTCGAAGGTCACGGTGAGGGGGACGATCGTAATCTGAAACTGGCGTGAGAGATCACGCGGCATACGGGTGGTGCTGTCTTTGACAATGGCAAACGAAGGCATCGTTATTCGACACGTTCCTCGCCGGCGGCGCTGCAGCAAGCGCGGGCTGTGCAGATAGCATCAGAGGGCCGATGGTTGCGCCGGACGGTGTGAATCGTCACCTATGAGCTTGTCGAACCACGGGTGGTAACCCCTCGACAGCCCTTCAGATGACCATCTTAATTATACCATGCACGGTGGATTGTCGGAAACCCCCCTCAGGAACAGAACGGTTGCTCGGCCGCCAGCGCGCGCGGCAGGAGGATGCGCAAGTCCTCCATCAGGTCCGGCAGAAGCTCAGGCAGAGCATCGTCCGTGAAGAGGCGTTGCGGATACCAGGCCAGGGTTCCCTCGGCCGACGGGGTCAGGGTTCCGCCTGCGGCTTCGGCGGTGAAGATGCAGAGCAGGACGCCGGTGTTGGCATCGCCGGTACCCAGGGCTGGGTTGGGCGGCTGATTGAGCACCCCGCGCAAGCGCAGGTTGCGGACGGTCAGCCCGGTCTCCTCTGTGATCTCGCGCAGGGCCGCGGCTTCGATGCTTTCGTCGGCCTCGACATGCCCTCCCACGCCGTTGAGGCGGTTGGCCCACAGGCGTTTGGTCGGCGCGCCGCGCAGCAGAAGGACATCATCGTCCTTGAGAATGAAGCAGAGGGCGCGGGGTACTGCGGTGTAACGGCGTTCAGTCATGTCGTTATCCTGTTGTCGGCCCTTGCCGGCCGGTCATGAATCGCACCAGATCGGCCAGACGCACACCGGCCAGGCTGGGAACGACCAGGTCCGCGGCGGCCACGCGGTCGGCCGGACCGACGCCAACCGCCCTCATGCCGGCTGCCTGCGCGGCGAAAATGCCGGCGGCGGCATCTTCGAAAACCAGGCAGGCCCGCGGCGGCACAGCAAGTCGCGCCGCAGCCAACAGAAAAAGATCGGGCGCCGGCTTGGCGTTCGGTACGCTGTGACCGTCGCAAATCACATCGAACCGTGACCGGATACCCAGGCGCTCCAGGACGGCGTGTGCGTTCTGGCTGGAAGAGGCGACTGCCGTGCGCAGACCGCAGGCGCGGGCCTCGTCCAACAGGGGTAGAACGCCGGGCAGCAGATCAGCCGGCGTCATCTGATTCAGCAGCGCCAGAAAGTGTTCGTTCTTGCGAGCCAAGAGCGCGGCCATCTGCGCTTCTGATCGAGTGCGCCCGGCCAGGATGATCTCCAGGGAGGCGCGGCGCGGGATGCTGCGCAGACGGTCGCCCAGGGAATGATCGAAGGGGATGCCTTCTGCGGCCGCCAGGCGCTGCCAGGTGCGCAAGTGCAGTTCGGCTGTGTCGGTCAGCACGCCATCCAGGTCGAAAATCAGGGCTTGCAGGGTTATCGTGGTCATCGGATCTTGATAATGGGGGGCAATCGAAGGGGGCGCCAATGGGGTTACGGTAACACGGGAAGCCAGTTCTGTCAAAGTAAGCCCGTCTATCTCAGCACAATGGGCGTCAGACATCGAATTGGTCTGTCATTACAAAACAATGATGGCATTTTTGTAACACGAACTACGGATGAAGGCTTGATTCATAACGGATAGTACGCTACATTCCCCATCACTCACCCCAAGCGCTCGTAAGTAGATTCCCCGATCATTTGGCGCCCGATCCACGCAGAACAATGTCCGAAGTCACCAGCAGGCAGCCGCGAGTCGGTCTGCCGAGAAAGAGGAGGAGGATCATCATGAAGTTGTCCGTGCAGACGCGCCGCGCCCTGATGTTGGCGTTGGCTCTCATGTTAATGGTTGGCGGGGTTGCACTTGCCAGCGAAGGCGCCCATTGGTCTTACGATGGTGAAAACGGCCCCGACCACTGGGGCGATGTCAGCCCCGATTATGCGACATGCGCCACGGGCGTGGAACAATCGCCGGTTGACATTCCGGCTGATGCTGCGCTGAACGCAGCCGATATCGGCTTCAGCTATCAGCCGAGCGCGGTCAACATCGTGAACAACGGCCACACGGTCCAAGTGAACTATGACCCAGGCAGCGCCATCACCTTGAACGGTGTGCGCTATGACCTCGTGCAGTTCCACTTTCACGCCCACAGCGAACATGCCCTGGCAGGGGAGCTTGAACCGATGGAAGCACACCTGGTCCACAAGAACGCCAAAGGTGGTCTGGCCGTGGTCGGGGTTCTGCTCAAGGCGGGCAGTGAGAACCCGGCGTATGCCGCGGTGCTGAACAATCTGCCGGCCGAGGAAGGCGAACCGCATGCGGTCAGCGGCGCATCGGTGGATGCCAATCAACTACTGCCCACCACGCGCGCCTACTGGCGCTACAACGGCTCGCTGACCACGCCGCCATGCAGTGAAGGCGTGCAATGGCTGGTGCTGAACACGCCGGTAGAGCTGTCGGACGCGCAAATCGCCGAGTACACGGCCATCTACAACGCGAACGCGCGGCCGCTGCAGGCGTTCAACGCGCGCGCCTTTGTTTTGACGCTCACCCTGCCCGTCACCGGTGAAACATACGTTACGTTCGACGTTGTGCTGCTGGTGATTGGCGCCCTGCTGATGTTCAGCGGGCTGCTCGTTCTGCGCCGCAGCCGCGGGTTGGCGATCCGCTAACGAAAGCGGGCCGGTTTCTGCGCGAAAGCGGCCCGCTTTCTGTGTAATCCCCGTCTTTCCTTGTGCCCAGGTTTCTCGATTTGACAAGTCGTTTGGGTGATGATATACTGTAAGTGCTTTCATGTAAGGACAATCGGCGGTTTGTCACAAGAAAGGGTTGCAAACGTGGCAGGTGTCACCATCTACGACGTCGCCCATCAGGCCGGCGTGAGCATCGCCTCAGTCTCGCGGGTGCTCAATTCGCCTGAACAGGTCAACCACGCGACGCGCGCGCGTGTGCTCACGGCCATTGATGCGTTGGGTTATATGCCCAAAGCCGAAGCCGCAGCGCGGGCGCGCAAAAGCACGCAGCGTATCGGCGTCCTGGCGCCCTTCTTCACCTATCCGTCTTTTGTGCAGCGCCTGCGCGGGGTCGCCGGCGCGCTCTCCTCGGCCGCGTACGAGCTGGTTATCTACAACGTAGACTCTTCCGCGCACCGCGACGCCTATCTTTCCAGTCTGCCTCTCACCCGTCGCCTGGATGGCATCATCGTCATGGCCTTGCCTTTTTCCGAAAGCGTGGCCGAACGCCTGATGCAGCGCCTGGCGGTCAACGAAATGGATGTTGTCTTGATCGAATGGTCCCATGCGCGGTTCAGCAGC
>JAYRVL010000151.1:0-4848 GCA_041918575.1 Anaerolineae bacterium
CGTTTCAGCGGCAGCGCCACGTTCTCGAACACCGTCATCGCATCGAAGAGGGCGTTGTTCTGGAACATGTAGCTGACGCGGCCGACGTAGTCGTTCCACTCCTGGCGGCTCATCCGGTGGATGGGGCGGCCGGCGCGGCGCTCCTCGTGCGCCGCGCGGCCATTGACCAGGTGGGCGGACTGGACGCCGACTATTTCATGTACAGCGAAGAGACCGACTGGTGCTGGCGTCTGTGGCGACACAACTGGCAGGTCTGGTACCTGCCTGAGGTGAAGGTCATTCATCACGGCGGCGCCAGCAGCCGTCAGCGCGGCGCGGCCAGCTACGCGCAACTGTACGCCAGCAAGGTGCGCTTCTTCGAACGCGCCTACGGCCCGGCCGTGGCCGGCCGTTTGCGCGCCCTGTTCCGCCTGGCGGCCGCGGCTCGCGGCCTGACCTGGCGCGTCTTGAGCTTTGTGACTCCTTCCCCCGCCGGGCGCGTGCGTTTGCAGCAGCGCCTGGCCCGCGAACAGCAGTTAGCGGCGCAGATGAATGCGGAATGCTGAATGCGGAATGCGGAATGCGGAAGGGTGAAGGGTGAAGGGTGAAGGGTGATTGAAATCTATGAAGACAGAACAAGCGACGCCAACCTCCGCTGAACGCGCCGCCGCGCTGCCGACCCTCATGGATATTTTGCAGCAGCGCGCGGCGCAGGAGCCGGATCGCGTGGTCTACACCTTCCTCCACGAAGGGGAGAAGCCAACCGCCACCCTCACCTGCCGTCAACTCGACGCGTCGGCGCGGGCCGTTGCGGCCTATCTGCGCCGCGCCGCGCCGGCCGGCGGCCGCGCCCTGCTGCTCTACCCGGCCGGTCTGGAGTTCATCAGCGCGTTCTTTGGCTGTCTCTACGCCGGCGTCATTGCCGTGCCCGCGCCCCTGTTCGGCGCCCTGACCGTCAAGAATTCGCTGACGCGCCTGCAGTCCATCGTGGACGATGCGCAGGCCTCGGCCGTGCTGACCCTGGGTCACATCGTCGCCCAAATCGAAGCGGCGGTCCAGGAACTGCCGGCGCTGGCCGCGGTTCCGTGGCTTGCCACAGACGCCGCGGAGACGCGCGAGACGGCGGGCGACGCGGGTCCCATACGGGTGGCGCCCAACGCATTGGCCTATCTGCAATACACCTCCGGCTCTACCGCCGCGCCCAAAGGGGTGATGATTACCCATGCCAACATCGCGCATCAGTGCGACTTCACCGGTCGCATCGTGGGTTATGGACGCGACAGCGTCAACGTGACCTGGCTGCCGCATCATCACGATTATGGCCTCATCAACGGCCTGCTGCAGCCGCTCTACACCGGCGGCGTCTGCTACCTGATGTCTTCGACCGCGTTTCTGAAGCGGCCGCTGCGCTGGCTGCAGGCCATCAGCCGCTTTGGAGGGACGCACGCCGGCGCACCCAACTTTGCCTATGAGCTGCTGGCAAGGAAGGCGGCCGAAGGGCCGCTGCCCAGCCTGGATCTGAACACCTGGCGCGCGGCCACCTGCGGCGCGGAGCCAATCCGCTGGGAAACGCTGGCCAATTTCGTCGAGGCCTTTGCGCCGTATGGCTTTCGTTTCGATGCTTTCTATCCGGCCTTTGGCATGGCCGAAACAACTCTGGCCACTACCGTGCGCCGCGCAACCGATGTTCCTCGTTTTTTAGCGGTGGATGGGGAGGCGCTGAGCCGCGGTCAGGTGGTGGTCAGCCAGGCGGCCGACGCGCTCAAGCTGGTCAGTTGCGGTCGCGTCTCGGATGATGTGTGCGCCGAGATCGTGAACCCGACCAACGCCACGCGCTGCGCCGCTGACGAAGTCGGCGAGATCTGGATTGCAGGGGGCAGCGTGGCGGCCGGCTACTGGCAGCGGCCGCAGGAAACCGAACAGACCTTCCGGGCCTTTCTGGCCGACACCCATGAAGGCCCGTTCTTGCGCAGCGGCGACCTGGGCTTTGTCTGGGAGGGCGAGCTGTACATCGCCGGCCGCATCAAGGACATCATCATCATCCGCGGGCAGAACTACTACCCGCAGGACATCGAATGGGCCGTGCAGCGCAGCCACCCCAAGCTGCGCGCCGACGGCGGCGCGGCCATTGCGGTGAATGTGGACGGCAGCGAGCAGTTGGTGGTGGTGCAGGAGGTGGAGCGCGGCTTCGACCCGGCGACTGACCAGGACGAGGCGCTGGATGCCATCCGCCGCGCCATCGCGGAGCAGCACGGCATTGCGGTGCATGGCATCCAACTGGTGAAGCGGGGCACGGTACCCAAGACTTCCAGCGGCAAGCTGCAGCGTCAGGCCACCCGCGCCGCTTACCTGGCCGCTGAATTCGAGGCCGTGGCCGATTGGAAGCTGGAGGCGGAGGCGGAGGAAGCCGCGTCTGCCCCGGCCGATGAACTGGAGGTGCAGCTCCTTGCCATGTTCCGCAAGGTGCTCAAGGCGCCTTCGGTGGGCGTACACGACAATTTCTTTGCGCGGGGCGGCGATTCATTGGGCGTTGTCGAACTGAACCTGCTCGTCGAAGAACAGTTCGGCCAAACCGACGCGGTCAGCGCGCAGGTTGACAACCTGACAACGGCGGCGCTGGCCGCCTCGCTGCGCGCCAGCCTGACCCCAGCCGCCGGCGCGGCGCCAGTTCCGGCGCCGGCCCCTGCGCTGCCGCAGCCGGTGGCATCGGCCGCCGCGGCCCCTGACCTGCCTGCGCACAAAATGGCGTCTCCCCTCGCCTGGGGGACAGGTCGGATCAGGCAGAGCAGTCAACTGCTCAAGCGCAGCCTCCGGCGCGGCGGCCGGCGCCTGGCCGGCGCGACGCTGCCCTACAGCCAGGGCAGCGCGTTCCTGGCGTGGTTCTGCGGTCAGGGCTGGGCGCAGCGGGTCTTCTACGGGCCGCAGGTGCGCCTGGTGCAGCAGACGCTGGCCGCCATGGGCCGGTCGGAGTCGGTCGCGGCCGTGGTGCGCCATAGCCTGATCGGCAACACCTGGTCGCACTGGCGGCTGAGCACGCTGCTCGCCGCGCCGGCCGCTGAGTTCGACCGCTGGGTGTCGGTGGCCGGGCTGGAGCATCTGACGCAGGCCCACGCGGCGGGGCGGGGCGTCATCCTCCTGCATTCGCATTCGATCTACAACGCGCTGCCGATGGCCCTGCTCGAACGCCAGGGCATCACCGATATGATGCTCGTTGGCGGCAAGCGCCGCCTGCTGGAGGTGGGGCTGACCAGTTTCGCCGACCGCCTGCAGCTGGATGACACCGGCGGCGCCAGCGCCGGGTCGGGCGCGGGCCAGTCCACCCGCTTCGCACGCCAACTCCTCGATGCTCAGCGCATCCTGAGGCAGGGCGGCGTCTTTCATGTGGCGGCCGACGGCTACCAGACCCCGCGGCACATCGTCGTGCCTTTCCATGGCCGTCAGCGCAGCTTTGGCATCGGTTTTGCGGAGATGGCGCTCAGCACGGGCGCGGCCGCTATTCCGGTCTTCGTTTCTTTGCAGCCGGGCGGTCAGGTGACAATTGATTTTCGTCCGCCGCTGCATACCGCCGCGGGCGAGCGCAGCGCGCAGGTTGAATCGCTCGTGCGCCAGTATGCCGACCAGTTTGCCGCAGTCTGGGCGGCCGACCTGGGCAATATCCGTTGGCGTCACCTGACGAAGTATTTGCGTTTACCCGCCTGGGATCCGGCGCTGGTGGGAATGGAGACCTGAGCCATGGCGGCTGACCTGGCGATTATCATCGTCACTTGGAATGCACGCGACTGGCTGCTGCGCTGTCTGGCCAGCCTGCCGGCCGGCGCGGCCGGGCTGGATGTGGAAACCTGGGTGGTGGACAATGCCTCGACCGATGGCACGGTGGAGGCGGTGGCCCGCGCTTTTCCGCAGGTGCATCTGATTGCCAACACCGCCAACCTGGGCTTTGCCGCGGCCAACAACCAGGCGGCCGGCCAGACCGACAGCCGCTTTCTCCTGCTGCTCAACCCGGACACCGAGGTTCCGCCGGACATGCTGCGGGGTCTGGCGGCCTACGCGGATGAGCATCCGAGCGTGGGCGCGTTGGGGCCGCAATTGCGCAACCTGGACGGCAGCCCGCAGCGCTCCTGCTGGCGCGGCTACCCTGACCTGGGTATGGCTTTGACCGATGCGCTCTACCTGTGGAAGCTGCCGTGGCTGCCCCTGGCCCAGCGCAGCGAATTTCAGGCCGCCGAACTGGGCGCGCCGCGGTCGGTGGATCATCTGCTGGGCGCCTGCCTCCTCATCCGCGGCCGCGCCTGGGAGCAGGTGGGTCCGTTGGATGCAGGCTATTTTCTTTTTCTGGAGGAAACCGATTGGTGCCGCCGTGCGCAGCGGGCCGGCTGGGACATCGTCTACCACCCGCAGTTTTGGATCACACACGCGGGTCAGCACAGCATGCGCCTGGCGCCGGCGCGCAACCTGCCCCATCTCTACCGCAGCTTCACCCGCTTTTATCGGCAGCACACCGGCGGCCGCGGGCGGGTGCTGCTGCTCAAGCTGATCTTCGCCCTGGCGGTCCTGGTGCGCTTCGGCCTGTGGGGACTGCGCTGGCTGCGCAGCCCGGCCGAGCGGTCGCAGGCCAGGCAGATGCTGCACGGCTACGGCCAGGTGCTGCGCCTGCTGCCCGGCCTTTGATTCTTACGTCACGGCCGCCGCATCTGTCTGGCCTGGCGCGGCCAGGAACGCTTCGATGCACATTCTTTTCCTGACGCAGATTCTGCCCTTTCCCCTCGACTCTGGCGCGAAGGTGCGCGCCTATTTCGTGTTGCGCTACCTGGCGGCGCGCCATCGCGTCACCCTCGTCTCCTTCAGTCGCGCCAGCGACCCGCCGGACGC
>JAYRVL010000152.1:0-4604 GCA_041918575.1 Anaerolineae bacterium
GATGATCTTCTCCCCGATCTCAGCGCCGATGTCCACCAAGAAATCTGGCGTTTCCCAGTCGGCATAATCCTGGAAATTGAGCACCATGGGAAGATAGTTGGGCTGCGCCTGCAAGCGCTCGGCCAACTGCCGCAGGAGGGTGGTTTTTCCCATCTGGCGTGGGGCGAAGACCGTGAAGTAGCTGCCGGCGCTGACCTGGTCGGTCAGCATGTCCAGCAGCTCACGCCGCGGCACGACGTAGTGCTCCTTCTCGTTGACCGGTCCGTAGGTGTTGAAGTAGCGCATGATCGTTTTCCTCTGCTCACGCGCCCGGCGTGAACACCAATCCCGTCGCTCCTGGTTCAAGCCGCAGCACGGCGCCGGGCGGCGGCTCCTGTGTCAGCAGGTAATCGGCCAGCGGCTCGCGCACAAACTTGCGGATGATGCGGCGCAGCGGGCGGGCGCCCCATTCGGGATGATCGTTCTGCGCCAGCAGCCAGGTGATGGCGTCGGCGGTTATTTCCAGACTCAGGCTGCGCTCGGCCAACAGCTTGTTCTCTTTCTTGATCATCAGCAGCAGGATCTTGCGCAGTTCCTCCTGCGTCAGCGGCAAGAACATGATGATCTCATCCAGGCGGTTGAGAAACTCCGGCCGGAAGAATTGCTTGACCTTGAGCATGACCAGCTCGCGCGTCTCCTCGCTCAGAATGGTCTGCTCCAGGAATTCGGCGCCCAGGTTGCTGGTCATGATGATGACCGCCTCCGAAAAAGTCGCCAGGCGCCCCTGGCCGTCGGTCAGGCGCCCCTCCTCCATCACCTGCAGCAGCACGTCGAGCACACGCGGGTGCGCCTTCTCCACTTCGTCGAACAGCACCACGGTGTAGGGGCGCTGGCGCACGCGGTCGGTCAACTGGCCGCCGCTCTCATAGCCGACATAGCCGGGCGGCGCGCCGATCAAGCGGTTGACCGCGTGCTCTTGCTGATATTCGCTCATGTCCAGCACCACCATCGCGTTCTCATCGTCGAACAAGAACTCCGCCAGGGCCTTGGCCAGCTCGGTCTTGCCAACGCCGGTGGGACCAAGAAAGAGAAACGAGCCGATGGGGCGATTGGGGTCTTTGAGACCCACGCGCGCGGTCTTGACCGCGCGGCTCAGCGCCAGCACCGCTTCTTCCTGCCCGATGATGCGCTGATGCAGGAACTCCACCATGTTGGCAAAGCGCGCCCGGTCATCTGCGCCCAACTTGGACACCGGCACCCCGCTCATCAGGCTGGCCGCGACCAGGATGTCTTCTTCATCCAGGGTGTTGTCCTGCGCAGCGCCGGGCGTCTGCCCCGCGGCCGGCCGGGGATGAAAGGCGACGTGCGGCTGATTGCCCATGCGCACCACGGCCGCGGCCCGATGCAGCAACTGCACAGCGGCAGTGGGCAGCGGATTTTGACCCAGGTAGCGCTTCGCCACCGCGGCCGCGCGGCTCAGCGCCTTTGGCGCGATCTTGATGCCGTACTCCCGCTCGATCGCGGCCTGATGCAGGCCCAGAATCGTGGTGGTATCGGCCAGATTCGTCTCAGACACGCGCAGGACATGGCTGCGCTCGGTAATCAGGCTGTCATTGGCGATAGCCGCGCTGTAGCCCGCGTCGGTCACCGTGGCGATGACCACCGCGCTGCCGTCCAGGAAAGCGCGGCGCACCGCGGTCGTCGCTTTGGGGAATTCGGCATCGAGGGAATTGCCCAGGAAGCGCTGGGCACCCGGCAAGAAAAGGATGCCGCCGTTGGCCTGTTTGGCCGCGGCCTGCACCGCTTTGCCGGCATCGTCGAGCAGCGCGGTCTCCGCAATGGTAATGACCGATTTCAGGTCGGGCGGGCCTTTGCCTTCGGCCATGAGCAGCGCCAGGCTCTGCACCAGCGAGCGCTTGCCCACTCCCGCCGGCCCCACCAGGATCACATGGCGATTCTCCGCCAGCGCCAGCAGACTCAGCAGGTCGCGCAGCAGGTCTTCGCGGTAGAAGACGGGCGCCAGTTCGCCCGCTTTGGCCTGCGCCACCCAATCCGGGCTGGTCACC
Organism: Anaerolineae bacterium; assembly: GCA_041918575.1. Taxonomy (GTDB): domain Bacteria; phylum Chloroflexota; class Anaerolineae; order SSC4; family Amarolineaceae; genus Amarolinea. The sequence continues at coordinate 2,046 of JAYRVL010000152.1, forward strand.
CGCCGGGCCACGGCTGCATTGGCCAACAGATTGGTCATGGTCGCCGGAGTGACGCCGTAGCGCTGCAGCATGGCCGCGGTAGAAACGCCCTTCTGGCTCATGGCCGCCAGCGCATGCGCGGCGCCGACGTAGATTTCCCCGGCCGCCTGGGCAATGGCGTGCCCTTCGTCCAGGACAACGATCATTTCATCGGAAAGGGCGACCGGACGCCCATCGTCGCCCTGAAAGTCGAGGCTGGCGTTGCGACCGTCGCGCATCTCGGCCATGGTCTGCGCGGTGCGCGCCATCTCGTCCAATTTGAAGCCGCGTTCCGCGGCCAGTTTTTGCAGCACGCGGTGGGCGTCGAACTCCGGGCTGGTGATGAACAGATAGAGCAGAACCTCCGGCGTCAGCACCGTTTTGTTGAAACGCTGCCGCAGCGGCCGCGTCGCGTTCAGCGCCTTGCTCATCTCTGGCGCGAGGATGGTCGGATTCAGTGTTCCCATGGGTCGTTCCTGGTTATCGAACGGCGATGAATGATCTACGGCATCAGCGGCCGGCGCTTGTCAATGTCGAAACCGTAGCCGTCCACGAGCACATGCATGGTGACGCCCAGCATGGCGACCGGCTTGATTTCATCCATCTTATGAATGTCGGTGTATTCCAGTGAATTGCAGTCCACGATCACCACGCTGTGCTGGCCGATGACGCGCAGGCGATTATCTGGCTCGATGATGATGGCGGTATCCTCGTCAATGCCGACGCCGAGCAGGAAAGGGTTGTACGCGGCCGCGGCCATCAAGCGGCCGGTGCGCAGGCGCTGGCTGAAGTGCTGATCAATGATCAGGCGGTTGGTCAGCCCCAGTCCGGGCGCAAAGTTGACCATGCGCTGGATCGGCGTGCTGCCCTGCTGGCCGAACGCGATCATGTGTTCGCACAGCACGGCCGCGCCGGCGCTGGTGCCGCCAATCAAGACGCCGGCGGCGTTGGCGCGGCGGATGGCTTGCGCCAGCGGGGTGCCGCCCAACAGGGCCGAAAAGCGCAGTTGGTTGCCGCCCACCAGGAAGATGCCGGTTGCGGCCAGCAGCGGCGCTTGGTGCGCGGGTTCGAGCGCGTCCTGGCGATCGTGGACCGGCAGGATTTCAACCTGCGCCGCGCCCAGCGACTGAAAGATCTCCAGGTGCATCTGGCCGGCGCCTTGCCGGTCTTCGGACGCGGTGGGGACGATGACCAGCCGGGCGTCATCACCCCCGGCCTGGGTGTAGAAACGACGCAAGATGCGGCGCGCGCCGGCCTTGCCTTCGGCGCCGCCGATCGCCATCAGCGGCCCGCGCTGGCTGCCGACCGGAACAGGTGCAGGACTCATAATCTCCAATCCCCCTAAAACGAGCTGCGCGCCGGTTCGGCCAGCATGTTCTCTTCTTCGTACACACGCCGTTTGTCAATGTCGTAGTAATGATCGTGCGGCAACTGCCCGAACTCGATGCCTTCGATGGTGACGGGCTGGCCGAAGGGCACCTCGTACAGGTCGGTGTAGGTGATGCCGCTGCCGTTGGCCAGCGCGGCGGCTGCGGCGCCGACGCCTTCGAGGAGGTTGCCGGGGTGCAGCACCACGGCCGTGCCGGGGTGAATGCCCACGCCCAGCAGGAAGGGATTGGCAGCCACCGCCACGCACAGCGGGCCGTACCAGGCCTCGGCCAGGTACTCGGCCACGAAGATGACGCGGTTGGTCAACCCCAGGCCGGGCGCGAAGCGCACGATGCCCCGCTCTGGCGTTGATCGTTTTTCGGCATGAGCGATCATGTGTTCGGCCAGGAACGCGCCGGCATGGCCGCTGCCGGCCACCACCTTGCCGCGCGCATGGCCGCGGCGGATGGCCTGCGCGGCCGGCGTGCCGCCCAGGACGGTGGAGAGGCGCAGCGGGTTGCCGTCGGTGAAGAAGTAAGCGGTGGCGTGCTGGATCACCGCCTGCGCGTCCGCGCTGCGGGCATCCAGCCGGGTGCGGATGGGGAGCAGCTCGACCCAGTTGACTCCCCAGCGCGCAAAAAGCGCGCGCGCCTGTTCGGCCGCGTCGAAATCACGACTGGCCGTGGGGATGATGGCGATGCGGGCGCCGAAACTGCCGGCCAATTGCCAGAAATACTGCAAGATGGGGTTGGCATCGTGGAACGACTCATGGCCGCCGGTTGCAACAAGGGCGCCTCGAGTAAAGCCGGCCGGTACTGGTGCTGGCATACGGTGGGTGAAACCTCACTGCTTGGAATGGCAGCTATTGTACACGCTTTCACCCACCGCGGCAAGATGGCTGAGGGTAGAAAAAAACGCTAATCGCGCACAGGCGCCGCCACCCGGATGCGGCTCATCATCACCAGGGCCAGCACCATGAAGACCGCGGCAAACAGCCAGATGACGCTGTACGAGGTGAGGTCAATCAAGCCGCCGGCAATGATCGGCCCGGCGATGGCGGCCAGCGATGAGGCGAAGTAGTACAGCCCGGTCAACGCGCCGATGGCGTGATTGCCGCCCACGTCGTAGACCAGCGGCAGGGAGTTGATGTTGACCAGCGCCCAGAAACCGCCC
>JAYRVL010000153.1:0-1978 GCA_041918575.1 Anaerolineae bacterium
CTGCCGCTCAAGCGTGGCATCTTCGAGGACCTGATGCAGGCCCATCCCGGCGTGCTCGACCGCGAGGCGCTCAAGGCCGGGCTGGCGGTCCACACCCGTTCCACCCGCTACCTGCAAAGCGTGGCCGCCGGGCTGCAGCGGCATGACCTGGCCGGGCAGGCGGTCGAGGCCATGGCGCCCGAGCACGTGCACCACGCGCTGATGGAGGTCTTCCGGCGTCGCCAGGAGCGCGGTGGCGAGGACCTGCGCCCCAAGCTGGTCGCGCGTCTCATCCAGGCCTTCGAGGCCTCCGGCCTGAGCCGCGACGACTACGCGGCACGGGTACGCGGCCGTGACGAGGCGGCCAATGCCCTGCTCGATGAAGCTCTGGCCGAAGCCGCCGCCCGCCGGGCCAAGGACGAGGCGCTGCTGCGCGCTTTTGAAGGCAGCGGCCAAGCGGTGGATGCGTTTGCCGCCATGTACGGCCTGGATCCGCGCGCAGCCGCACAGGTGCTGGAGCGCGCGCGCCATCGCAGAGCCCTGGCAACAGGTCTGTGACGGGCGGTTTCGATGGACCTGGTTGCTACATGAAAAATAGCATCCGGTGGCCGTCCGGCGCCGGAATACGGCCAATTCCTTAGTTTCTTGTTCGAATCGCGACGATCTCAGGCGCAGAAAGAAGGGCTGAGATGACAAGGAGCGGCTAGCCTTTTAGTTACCACACTGAAAGGAAATGACCGTGATGCGATGCCATCTCAGCGAACACGAACGCTACCAGATTGAGACGCTGCTCGGCCAGCTCTCAGTCGATCAGATCGCCCGGCGTCTGGGACGCCACCGCTGCAGCATTTACCGTGAACTCAAGCGCTGCGCGCCTGCGCAGTACTGTGCCAAGCAGGCACAGGCTCATCGAAAGGCCTGCGCGTCTCGCTCAAACGCCAATGCACCTCGTCATGAGGCGCGCCTGTGGCGTCGCGTGCGACGGCGCCTGCAAAGCCAGTGGTCGCCGCAGCAGATTGCCGGTCGTGCACGGCTGCGCGGACAATGTTGCCCAAGCTGGCAAGCCATCTACGCCTGGTGCCAGCGCCATTGGCATCTTCGTCAGCGTCGTCCTTTGCGCCGCGCCGAGCGGCAAGCGGGTCGTGGCGGATGGGCTGCTCAGGCACGGCCCATCGGAGAGCGACCACATCATGTCTTGCGGCGCGAGCAATTGGGTCATTGGGAGATGGACACGATGGTGGGGCTGCGCGGGTTCTACAAGCCGCGCCTGCTTGTGGCCGTGGAGCGCGCCAGCCGATTCACCAGGCTGCGCCTGGCCCCCAATGCCTTGCCCGCCACGATGGCTGACCAGGCAAACCGTGCCTTGCTGCAGCACGCCGCATGGCCGGTGCACACCGTCACGGTTGACCGCGGCAGCGAGTTCGCTCACCTGCCAGCCTTGCTGGGCTCACGCCTGTTTGTCTGCGATCCGCGTCAACCCAATCAACGCGGTACCAACGAGAACACCATCGGCCTGATCCGACAGTACATCCCCAAGGGTCAGCCTTTGAGCTTGCAGACCCATCAAAGCATCGCCCGCATCGAACACCTGCTCAATCACAGGCCTCGGGCCTGCCTGGGCTTCAAAACCCCCGCAGAGGTACTATCCGACATGCGTCGCCGCTGTCGCGATTCGAACTAGAAATCAAGAAAAGGCGCTGATTCGAGCCTATGAGGCCGCTCGCAGCCGGATGTGCGCCGCCAGGCCACCGGAACTGCTGTTGGCCAGTGCGAACTGGACCCTGCCTGTGCTCGCCTGCATGTTGGTGGCCGGACTCGCCGTGCAATTGAACTTCACGGTGAACAGCAGCGGGCTCTTCGAGGAACGGAACCATGTGCCCGCGTTGTTGCTGCCGTTGCTCCTGGCCTTGTACCCGCAAGGGCTGGTTCCCGACCCGGCCTTGTCGGGCATGCCCTTCATTCTCTGGGCGCTGCGTCGGCTGTGGTCTTCGGTGGGCCA
>JAYRVL010000154.1:0-4881 GCA_041918575.1 Anaerolineae bacterium
GCGGCTCACCCCCGCCGGGCGGCTCACCCCCGCCGGGCGGCTCACCCCCGCCGGGCGGGAGTTGACCCGCCTGGCAGTCGGCCAGGCGCTGCTGCAAATCGGTAATCTGCGTCTGCAGGGCCGCGATCGCCGTTTGCTGTTCGGTAACCTGGCGACGCAGATTGCCCGTCAAGTCCTGCATATCTTCGACCTGCGCCTGGTACTGCGTCAGGGCCAGTTCGCCATCGGCCAGTTGCATGCGCAGGGCCTGGTTGTCCGCCTGCAAACGGGTGATCTCGTCGGTGAGTGCGGGCGTCTGCGCAGCCAGGGCTTCGGCGCGCTGGGCGCGTTCCAGCGCGGCGGCCAGATCAAGGTGCGCCTGCCCCAACTGCTCTTCGCAGGTGGGCTGCACAAGCGGGAACTGGCTGCGCACTTCGGTGAGCAGCGTGTTCTTCCAGGCTGTGTTTTGCAGCCAGGTCGCGCCCGGGGAAGCGACGCCTGGATCAACCTCACTGCGCCCGCTGATGGTTTCGACGGCCAGGCCGAACTCTTGCACGAGGAAGGCGCACAGCCGGGCCGCGCTGGTCAACTGAGCGGCGGGCGGCGGCGCGGCGCTGAAATCGCCGGCCAGGGCAAGGCCAACGCTGTCGGCGTTGACTGCGTCTGTCGTGCAGTGCGTGGAGACGGTACGCAGGGTGTTGGTCTGGAAGATGGCGCCGTTCGCCTGGATCAGAAAATGATAGGTGATGCCAGGTTTGCCCTGCTGCACCTGGGCGCGGGCGATCAGGTCAGGCGTGATGTCGCCAGAGGTGACGGTGTGGTGGATGATGAGGCGCTTGATCGTGTTCCAGGGGCGCGCCGGGTAACGGACCATGGGGCTGCGCAGCAGGAGTGCATAGACATCGGTCCAGGCGGGCCGCGGGACCGATCCCGGCGCCTGGCGCCATTCGTCGGCCGGATATTCCACCGGTGTGGTGCAGTCTGGGTTGAGCGGCGGCGCCGGGCGATCCTTCAAGGCAGCGATGCGGCTGCTCAGGGTGATCGGGCGCTGCTCATTGTCTACACCGAGGTGGCGAAACGTCTCCCAGCGCCCGGCATGACCAACCTGAAACAGGCAGGCGCCCAGCGCGTAGGTGTCACGACAGAGCTGGTCGTTGTACCAGTCCAGCGAGGCCCAGTATGAATCTTCTGTCACGGAGTCTGGGGGATAAAGCCAGCCAACATCGCCGCCGTCAAGGATTTTGTACATGCGCGCCAGGCCGGCCTCGGTGATGATGGCGGTGTGGCGGTTGTTGTAGCGCTGGCAGATGCCGCGCATGGCGTTGCGATAGAGCAGCGCCGCGCTGGAGGCGCCGGCGGTCGGCATCAGCGTCGGCCAGCCATACTCATGAAAGCCGAGATAGCGATAGGTTTCCAGAGTGCGCGGGAACCAATCCAGGTAATGAGAGGCATCAATGTAGTTGCCGGCGCCGAAATTGAACGCGACCGCCTCGCAGCCAGCCGTCAGCAGACGGGTGCGGAACGCAACCTGGAAGCGATCAAGCGCCTGGCTGCGACGTTGGAAGAACTCGGCAAACTCCGGAAAACGGTCAAGCGGGGCGCCTAACTGGTAGTTCTTGAACGAGGCCGGGCCGGGCAGCGTTTCATTTGGTCCCATCCAGGCATCAATCAGCAGGTGGCCGTTCGCGCGCTCGGTGGCGTAGCCAAAATCATACTCCAGGATGCGATTGGCGTAGGCCACCCCGGCGCCCTCAGGATCAGCCGCGTCCAACCAGCGCACTTGTTCATCCAGGGTCACGAAAAGGCGACCAATGATGAATGAATCGGGCGAGAGCGACATACGGATCTCGCGCAGCAGGCCGCGGTCGCCGGCGTGAAATAGGATGACCGGCGGCTTGATCGCGGCCAGAGCTTCACGAATGAAGGGCACGGTGCTGTTTTCGATGTAGAATCCCAACTTATTCATCGGATTGCTCCCCCAACTTGTCCCAACTCCCCCCAACTTCGCTCAGCTTCCCCCGACTTTCGCCAACTTTCGCCAACTTTCGCCAAATGAAACCAGGTTCCGTGCGTACACGAACACATGGAACCTGGTTTCGGTCTGAGTTTGACACTCAATCTGTTATCTGGGCCTTCGCTTCTGTGAGCATTGCCTCGATCTGTTGAACACGCTGCTGCTCAGCGGTCAGAAACTCGGTCCACAATTGGGCTACATCATCGGGCGGATGGGCTTCCAATTCCTGTTCGATCCAGCGCATCATCGCCCGTGACCTGGCGAGCAAGAACGTCAGGCGCGATCCTCGATCTTTGCTGTTGCGCGCTTCATCAACCTGGTAACGCATCGTATAGACCGCGGCCGAAGGCATGTCGTACAAACGCAGCATGCGTGACAGGTCTGCCACTTCCGTACGCAGCATTTCGATCATGGCGTCCAGCCATGGATCCTTAGGGGCTTCAGCGGTAGGGGTGTGCCGCTGGAAGTATTCGCAAGCCGCCAGCATCGTGCGTTTTTGGCGCAGATGGGTCATCAGGCTTCTCTGCACCAGCGTCAATCCGCCGGTGTGCTGATCCTGGTTATCGTCTGATCGCTTATCCATCCCACTCCTGCGTGTTCATCTACCTTGATGTGAATCATGCGCGGGCCTGTTTGTTACGGCGCTGCCTGCACGAACTGGCTGTCTTTGACCTGGAAAATGAAGACCCTGGGGTTCTTGACATCGCCGTTGGCATCGAACTGCAGGTCGCCCATGACCCCGCGGAATTCGATTTGGCGCAGCGCGTCGGCCACTTTGATCGCGTCGAGCGAATTCGCCTTTTTGACGCCCGCCGCCAGCACCGCCATCGCGCTGTAGCCATTGACAGAGTAAGTGTCAGGGTTGCGGAACTCAACAGCCTGGTAAGCCTGAATCCACGATTCGCCTGCCACCTGGGGGCTGGGCGCAAAGGCGCTGACATACATGCCTTCAGCCGTGCCGTTGGCCTCATCAATTGTGGCTGCCAGGAAGGCGCCATCGCTTGCCAACATCGGCTTGGCGATGCCATTTTCGATCAGATCGGCTCGCAAATACGGGGCTTCGATCTCGTAGCCCGCGTAGAAGATGGCATCTGGGTTCGCCGCCTTGATCTGAGCCACTTCATCCAGGTAGCGCGATTGTCCCTCTTTGACTTGGAGCGTCAGCACAACCTGCCCGCCCAGGGGAGCCAATGCCTTTTTCATTTCGTCGCGCAGGCCGATACCGTAGGGCGTGTCGTTATGCACAAGGGCAATCGTCTTCGCCTTCAAGGTGTTGACCAGGAAATCGGCATCCACCGCGGCCTGCTCAGCATCGTTGGCGTTGACGCGGAAGAAGTTGCTGTAGCCCTTCTGCGTGATCGAGGTCTCCGACGAGGTGGGGGTGATGACGATTAGCGACAAATCCTTGTACACTTCCATCGCGGCCAGCGTCTGCCCGCTGTTGAGGTGCCCGACCACGCCGATCACTTTCTGGCCGGAAGCGACAGCGGTCCGCACCTGCTCAGCGCCGCTGACGGCCGTGTCCGAATCAGATTCATCATCGAGGCCCACCACGTTGAGCTTATAGCCCAGCAGGCCTCCCTGGCGGTTGATCTCTTCGGCCGCAAGGCGCACGCCGCCCAGCACAGTCTGCCCCCCGTTGGCCTGAAAACCAGACAGAGGCACAGCCACGAAAACCGTGACCTCGCCACGGGTTGGTTGTGGGTTGGCATTGCAGCCGGCGAGTAGAAGGCTTGAAACGACTAGAATCAAGATCAAGTTGCGCATGGCAAACTCCTGTTTTTCAGATAAAGGCAGGGGCGGCGACTTCTATCCAGCCGCCGATGTCTTGCGCGCGGGCGCGGCGGGCCGCACGGTTCCCACATCATGCTCGGCATCGTATGTGTAGACCTCGTTGATCGAGGAAACCAGGTCATTCAGGGTGTGGACCTGGTTGGAGATGTCATCGTGGAGCCGCTGAGTGCGACTGCTGTCCACCTCGCGCGCCCCGATCAACTGTACTTGCGGGTAGATGGTGCCCAGCGCGGCCAGCGATTGCTCCAACTGGAATTCGGCCTTTTCCATCATGTTGTCCAACCGATCCAGCGCCTCCCACTGCGTGGTGCGTGCGTTGATGGCGGCTTCCATTTGTTGGCGCACCGATTGATCGCGTTCCAGGTTGAGACGCTGACGGTAGCCTGAGATTTCGGCTGGCACCGACTTCATGTCGCGTTTGATGATCTCGTCACGCCGATAAGCGTCCAGGCGTCGGGCCAGTTGAAACATGTTGGCAAGCCAGTCGTTGATCTGGTTCACGGTGTCGCCCAGGCGGTCTCGCATGACTCCGCCCTTCTGTGTCTGCACGGCGGTTTGGATACGCCGGAAGTAATCGAGCGCCTGCTCCAGTTTGACCCTGATGGCGCGGTCGGCAATACCGGCCGTGGTGAATTCTTGCAGAAACAGCTCGGCCACCACCTGACGGTTGTGCTCAGGGTCCGTCAGGCTGCTGACGACCATTCCGGCCACGCCGGCTACGCCTAGCGCAACCCATCCCCAGGCAGGCCACCAGGGAAACGGTTGGGGAATGAAGTAGGTGGCGAGCAGGGTTCCGGCGACGATGAGCGCGTTTTCCACGCGCAGCAACGCATGTTCCAGGATGGCCCGGCGCGCCTGACGCTCGATTTTTTGACTGATAGACTGGTCGGGCATAACGACTTTACACGCTCAGAAATAGCTTGACAGCAGTTTGTACAGCTCGCGAATCGTCTCTTCGGTGCCTTCTCGCACCTGACCTCCCGACGCGTCGGCAATGGCGCTCAGGGTGTTGTAATCTGCATCGCCGCCATAGGCAATGCAGAAGATGACCACCGGCACACCGTCTCGATTACCCCGCTGAATGTCGCGCACCA